>JAZSKF010000213.1:0-2356 GCA_045534715.1 Clostridia bacterium
CATACATTTCTGCAGGAGCCATCCAGTTGTTGTTGGGGCCTGCATCTTCTTTTTTTGTTGTACAGATGAAAGTTCTGTCTTCAACACGTGCAACGTCGTTAACTGCTGTTCTGTGGAAATAGCAACCAGGAAGTTTTTCCTGGTTAAGCTTAATCATTTCACCTGTTTCAACAGATTCAGCACGGAGTGCTTCCAGCTGCTCTTCGCTGCCGTCAATCCATACAACTTTGTCGGGTTTTGTCAAGGCTTTCATTTCTTCAAGCCATGTAATGACCTTTTTGTTGTTTGTCATTTTAATCTATCTCCTTCCAATAATTAGCAAATAAATAAAAAATACTGCAATATATATTATACCACATAATATAATATAATTGCAATACCTTTTTATGAATATAAATAAAAAATTTAGCTTTTTAATAAAATTATAGCAATTTATCTGAAAGGGTGGCGAAATTTTCAAGTGAAAGCTTTTCGCCTCTGATATCTTCTCTTAAGTCCATTTCTTTTATTGCAGAGAGAATTATTTCTTTTGAAAAGCCCATACCCGAAGAAGAAAGACTGTTCACAAGGGTTTTTCTTCTTTGTGCAAATGCCCCTTTAACCACTTTAAAAAACATAGTTTCATCCGTGGGAGAAACAGACGGTTCTGGAAGAATATCCAGTCTTATTACGGCGGAAGAAACTTTTGGTGCCGGAATAAAATCTTCGGCAGGTACCGTGAAAGCAATCTTTGGAGAAGTATAATACTGGATGTGCACGGAAAGAGAAGCAAAATCCTTGCTGCCCTCTTTTGCCGCCATTCTTTCGGCAACTTCTTTCTGGACCATAACGGTGAAAGAAGAAAAGAGTTCGCGGTGTTTTATAAGTTCGAGTATTATAGGCGTGGTTATATAGTATGGCAGATTTGCCACAAGAGTAACCTTTTCTCCTCCAAAATGCTCTTCTATCAGCGCAGGCAAATTGGTTTTCAGTATATCGCTGTTTATGACAGTTACATTTTCCTTGTCAGACAGCGTAAAGTCCAAAACCGGCAAAAGCTTTTGGTCAATTTCAACACAAACAACTTTTTTTGCACTGTCGGCAAGTGTGCGGGTGAGCGTACCAATCCCCGGACCTATCTCAAGAACATTTGTATCGCCGTCTATGCCGGCAGCACAAACAATACCGTCCAGAACACTGCTATTTATAAGGAAATTCTGACCGAGCGATTTTGAAAAGGTTTTTCCAAACCTTTTCATAACGCTACGGATATCGTTTATATCAGTTAAATTAATCATTGTTGAAAAGTCCTATCTGCACAAAAGGTTTGTCATCCTCTTTGGCTGCTCTGCCAGAAGAGGGGATTTTATCTGAATAATAGGGTTTGATGTCGGCAAATTCGCTGCCATCTGCAAGAGACATGCTTTTTAAGAATTTGTCGCGTTTTGACAGGTAGACCTGAATTCCCTGGGTGTCTCGTTTGTTTTTTGCCGGTATAAGTGAGGAGTTTACAACCAGGAATCTACCGCCTGTGCTTTCAAGAACAATTAGGCAATCCTCTTTGATATAGACCATTCCAACCGCAGGAACCTTTGCATAGAATGCAGCAGTCAGTTTACGGCGGTTTGTTTTGGTTTCATAACTTTTCATATCAACTTTTGCAACCTTGCCGTTTGAAAAAGCAAAAAGCAGAAAACCGCTGTAATCTGAAGTTGTGGTCATAAACAATATTTTTTCGTCCTGTTCCAACCCTAAAATGTTTGGCAAATATTCACCCAAAAGACTTGCTTTGCAACCGTCCGGTAAATCGTAAAGGTGAGATTTATAAACCTCGCCTTTGTCCGAGAAGAAAAGAACATCGTCTTTATTGGACGCTTCCATTTCAGAAATAATTTCATCCTCAGGTTTAAGTTTCTGTTCGGAAGCACCGCGCAGAGACACAAGAGAAATCTTTTTGAAATATCCGTCACGGGTGAGGAACACTCTGAGGCGATAGTCGTCAATCTGGACATCGTCTGCCGTGTCTGTAATTTCTTCAGACGTGATTATATTGCTTTTCCTTGCCACACCGTATTTTTTGGAAATGGCTTCAAGGTCGGATATTATGAGTTTTTTAATCTTTTTCTCACTGTCCAAAATGGTCTGCATATCTGCAATTTCATCTTTCAGACGATCAACATCCGACAGACCTTTTAAGATATATTCTTTGTTAAGATTACGGAGTTTTATGTTGGCAACATATTCTGCCTGAATTTCATCAATGCCAAAACCTTCCATAAGACGAGGAACAACAAGAGCATCCTCTTCGGTGCCACGGATAATGGCAATGGCCTTGTCAATGTCAAGAAGAATCTTTTTAAGACCTTCAAGAAGATGA
>JAZSKF010000217.1:0-1535 GCA_045534715.1 Clostridia bacterium
TGCAGGTCTTGTTGGTTCGGGCAGAAATGAGCTTTTGCAGACGATTTACGGAATTTCAAAAAAATCTGTGGGCGACATATATCTCCATTCGGAGAAAAAGGAAAATACAAATCCTGCTCAGGCAATAAGAAACAAGTTTGCTCTTATAACAGAAGAAAGACGTGCCACCGGGATTTTTGGAATGCTCAGCATAGAATTTAATTCTGTTATTGCCAACATAAAAAAATATGCACGGCTTGGAATTTTAAGCAGCAAAAAAATTAAAGGTGCGTCTCATTGGGTAATTGACAGTATGAGAGTGAAAACCCCTTCTGAAAAAACGAGAATTAAGACTTTGTCAGGAGGAAATCAGCAAAAGGTTATCATAGGCAGATGGCTTCTTACTGAGCCAGAGGTGCTTTTGCTGGACGAGCCCACAAGAGGCATTGACGTTGGAGCAAAATACGAAATATATCAGCTGATTATTGACCTTGCAAACAAAAACAAGGGTGTAATTATGGTGTCTTCCGAAATGAGTGAACTGTTTGGTATCTGCGACCGGATTCTTGTGATGTCTGCCGGACGGGTCGCCGGAATTTATGACACGAAAGATTTAAACCAGGAGAAAATCATCCGTTTGTCGGCAAAGTATTTATAATGCCCTGTAAAGGAGAAAAAGTAAATGACTGATACAAGAAAAGGAAAAGATTTTGGCGAAATTATTTTAAATTACGCCTTGTATATAGTGTTGGGGGCAATGATTCTGGCAGTTATTATTGCAGACCCGTCTTTTATATCACTTAAGAACATAACAAACATTTTAAGTCAAGCGTCGACAAGGGGCATTCTTGCGCTTGGGGTTGCAGGACTGATTGTGCTGCAGGGGACAGACCTTTCAGTTGGCCGAGTGCTTGGACTTTGTGCAATTATTTCCGCTTCTCTTCTGCAATCTGCATCTTATGCATCAAGAATGTATTCAAATTTGCCGGTACTGCCTCTTATTTTGCCGCTTCTAATTTCAGTAATAATAGGAGCCGTATTTGGAATGATTAACGGATTTGGTGTGGCAAAACTTAAAGTACATGCTTTTATCATCACGTTGGGAACACAGCTTATCGCATACGGACTTTCCTGTATATATATAGACAGGCCGCCTCTTGGAGCGCAACCCATTGCGAATCTGGACGAAAGGTATGTAAACTTTGTTACGGGTTCACTTAAACTGGGAAGCGTAGAATTACCCTATCTGATATTTTATCTGATAATTGTTGCGGTTGTTATGTGGTTTATATGGAACAAGACAACACTTGGGAAAAATATGTTTGCCATAGGAGGAAATCCCGAGGCGGCGGCAGTGTCGGGAGTAAATATTGTAAAAAATATTATGATAATATTCATAATTTCCGGTGCTTTATACGGTCTTGCGGGCTTTCTTGAAGCGGGACGAGTGGGTTCGGCTACCAGTAACACAGGCATTAACTACGAACTGGATGCAATTTCTGCTTGTGTGGTGGGAGGCGTATCCTTTTCGGGAGGAATAGGAACAATTCCGGGAG
>JAZSKF010000195.1:0-2534 GCA_045534715.1 Clostridia bacterium
ATGCGTAATGTCTATTTCATCCCTTCCGCGCTGGCGCTGAAAAACTGGCTGAAGAAGCGGTGCGGTTGGCAAATGAAGGGATAGCCGTTCCACCCTCTGCAATAAAGCGGCTTGAAGAGTACAAAAGAGTTCTTCTGATGAGGGAATTTGACGGGGGGAATCCATCGCCTGTTGCCGGAGTTGATGAGGCGGGAAGAGGCCCTCTTGCAGGCAGAGTATATGCCGCAGCTGTTGTTTTTCCGAAAGATGTTATCATCGAGGGGCTTAACGACTCTAAAAAGCTGAGCGAGAAGAAAAGGGAAGAGCTTTTCGATGAAATTGTTCAAAAATCGGAAGATTTTTGTATAGCTTTTGAAGAGGCGGAGGAAATTGACAGGGTAAACATCAGAAACGCCACTCTTTCGGCTATGAAAAAAGCGGTTGAGGGGCTTAAAACAGCCCCCGCTCACGTGCTTGTTGACGGAAATGCCCTGCCAGAGCTTTCGGTGGGCGCAAGCTTTGTTATAAAAGGGGATTCCAAAAGCGTGGCAATTTCAGCAGCGTCAATACTTGCAAAGGTAACAAGGGACAGATACATAAAAGAACTTGATGAAACATATCCTCAGTATGGGTTTGCCAAAAACAAAGGATATGGCACCGCCGACCACATTGACGCAATAAAAAAGCACGGTCCCTGCCCAATTCACAGGAAAACATTTATAAAGAATTTTGTGTAAAAAAACGGGCTCACGCCAAAAGCGTGAACCCGTTTGTCTTTTTAACTAACTGCCAAACAATTATCTCTTTTCCTGAAGAGTGAAGTGTTCGTCAAAAGCTTTTTCTTCGTCTGTGAACTTACGAAGAGTGTTGATAACTTCTCCGTTGTTCCATTTACGATCGCCTACGTCCTCAGTTGTACCCATAACTGTTACATTGAGCTGACGACGACGTGCACGAACGTGATCCCAGTCAACAAGGTAGATGTGAGCAAATTCGCCACCGTCAAGAACGCCGTCTTTGATTGTCATAGTTTCGCTTCTGCCAAAGAAAACAGAACGGAGGTGACCGTCAGTATTCATGGATGTGAAGTCGCCGGGTTCGTTTACGTGTCTAGCGTATTTAGCGTGCATCGGACCGGGATGACGATAATCGCCTTCGTTTGCAAAGTCAGGGATCATCTTTCTCATGATATCGAGAAGGTCGTGCTGGAGATACTCGATGTCAAAAGAGTCGAGGTCGTGAGAACTTTCCTGAACCATAACGGAACAGGTTGTGTGGTGAGAAACGATGCTAACAGTACCGTTTTTGATGCCGGAAGCTTCTACAATCTCAATGATTTCTTTAGAAACATCGTGGAAGGTAGGGATCCAGCCGCGGGACTGAAGCTCGAGTTCTTTTTGAAAAATTTTGAATTCCATAATAAAATCCTCCAAAATATAATATTTTTTAAAGTTTTTTTACAGATAAATTTTACCACACAAAATTCGTAATGTCAATGAAAATTAAAGATAAAGTAGTTAATTCTTACATTTTCACAAAAAATAACAGGTGTTTGTTGTTTAATTTGTAAATTAAGAAACCATATAGAAGCGGTGATTAGCGGAAAATGCATAAATATTTCAAAAAAACTGTAAAAAATATTGACAAAGCAGACGCTCGGTGTTAAAATATTATTAAGCAAATTATTAAGCAAAAATTAAGCAAATTTTAACCTAAATTAAACTTACAAAACATAGGAGTGATGAAAATGGAAAAAATACGTTTTGGAATAATAGGCTGTGGCCTTATGGGGAAGGAATTTGTTGGCGCTGCAGGAAGATGGTCACATCTTGAAGAAAAGTGTGCACTTCCTGAAATAATCGCTGTTTGCGACACCAACGAAAGCTCTTTTGACTGGTTTCTTTCTCGCGTGCCATCCATAAAGTACACCTACACCGATTATAAAGAACTTTTGAAAAATGACGAGATTGATGCTATATACTGCGCAGTGCCGCACGTTCTTCACGAAAAGATGTATGTTGATATTATCGAAAGCGGCAAACATTTTATGGGCGAAAAGCCGTTTGGTATGGACATGGCACAAAACGCCGCTATTGTTGAGGCAGTAAAACGTCATCCTGAATCGGTTGTCCGCTGTGCAGGGGAATTTCCCTTCTATCCGGCAGCAAGAATGCTGGTGAATTATATAAAAGAAGGCAAATGCGGACGCATACTTGAAGTAAGATGCGGCCTGTGCCATTCAAGCGATATGAACCCGCAAAAACCGATAAACTGGAAACGTATGATTAAAATGAACGGCGAATACGGATGTATGGGCGACCTTGGTCTTCACGTTGAACACATTCCGATTAGACTTGGTTGGATTCCCGACAATGTGTGTGCAAAACTGTCCAACTACATAACTGAAAGACCAGATGGCAAAGGCGGCATGGCTCCCTGCGAAACCTGGGACAACGCGGTTCTGCTTTGTGATTCCAAGGATAAGGCCGGCAACAAGTTCCCCATCTCCTTTGAAATGAAGCGTATGCAGCCGGGTGCCACCAACGAGTGGTTCC
>JAZSKF010000207.1:0-2526 GCA_045534715.1 Clostridia bacterium
GTCGCTAACTTTTCCCTGACAAAGTGTTGTTCCAAAGTTAAGCACTGTCACTTCGTCGCAAAGACCGGATACAAACTTAAGGTCATGCTCAATAAGAAGGATTGTCATATCAAAATCATCTCTTATGCGTCTTACCGTACTCATAAGTTCTGCTGTTTCGTTAGGATTCATACCAGCAGCAGGCTCGTCAAGCAGGAGAAGCTTTGGATTGGTTGCAAGCGCTCTTGCAATTTCAAGCTTTCTCTGTTTGCCGTACGGCAGATTGCATGCAAGATTGTTTCTTTCATCTTCAAGGTCAAAAATTCTGAGAATTTCTTTTGCTCTTTCTCTCATCTTTTTTTCACTCTCGTAATGTCTTGGAAGCCTAAACATACTATCAAAAGGAGTTGCTTTAAATTCAGGTTGATTATGAAGTCCAACCAGAACGTTCCGGATAACGCTCATGTTATTGAAAAGTCGTATATTCTGGAATGTTCTTGCAATCCCCTTATGGTTAATAGCTTCCTGACTTTTCCCGGTGAGCTCTTCTCCATCCAGGAAAAAGCTGCCGGTTGTAGGCAAATAAACACCTGTAAGCAAGTTAAAAACTGTTGTTTTACCTGCTCCGTTGGGACCGATAAGTCCGTACAACTGTTTTTTCTTTATTTTAAGATTTATGTCTTGTGCCGCTTTAAGACTGCCAAAAGAGATACCGAGATTCTTGGTTTCAAGCATATATTCACTCATTGCCAATATCTCCTTTCTCACGGATGGCCGACTCGTCTTTTATGTCAACAGACAAAATTGCATCCATTTTAATTTTTGTGGGAATGTGTTTCCATTCCGCTTTATCGTCTTTAATCTTGGACTGCGATTTTTCAGACGATGTATTCTTTTTCTCTTTAAACTTAAAGAAAATTTTTCTTAAACTGAATTTTTCTTTAAACGCCTGGAGTCCCGGTGCATTGTTAAATATAACAATCACAATGAGAACAAGTGCATAGATAAGGAATTTAAGCGCTGCCAGGTCGCCTGAAAGTTTTGTTGTGAGCTGGAAATTTATAAAAGTAATAAGCGTTGCCGCAATTATTGACCCGTTTATACTTCCCATACCTCCAAGAACAACCATTACAAGAATTTCTATTGAATAGTTGTAGGAGAAGAAAGAGTAAAGAACCGGAGTCGCATAGTGTCCGTAAATAACACCGGCAATACCTGCAAAAAAGGCCGCTACAACAAATACAAAAAGTTTGTAGAATGTAACATTTATACCCATAGCCTTTGCCGCAATTTCGTTATCTCTTATAGAGGTAATTGCACGACCGTGTTTGCTGCGAACAAGGTTTTGAACAAGGATAAGCATTAAAATAACAACAATAAGTGCCACAATAAAAAGGTCTGTTCCATATTTTTTTGTAGAAAGACCGAGCGCTCCGCCAAAAGCGTCGAGGTTTTTGAAAATTGTTCTCACAATTTCACCAAAAGCAAGTGTAACTATCGCCAGATAGTCCCCTTTAAGCCGAAGTGCCGGAAGACCTATGATAAACCCAAAAACTGCCGCAACAACACCACCTGCAAGCATTGTTATTATTAAAATGAGAAGCGGCGAATCAATAATAGTGTGGAGGTAGTTGGCAAGGAAACATCCAAGGTATGCACCAACACACATAAATCCGGCGTGTCCGAGACTGAGTTCTCCAAGAAAACCTACAACAAGGTTAAGAGAAACAGCAAGAATAATTGAATATGCTATCTGTGTGATAAGGTTCGCTGTGGAACGGTTAAGATTGCCTGTCTTGAACATAACTGTTGCAACAACAAGAACAATAGCAACACAAATATAGTTTAAAAAATGTTTCAGTTTGAAACTATCTTTTATGTTTTTTAAATAGCCGCTCATATCACACCTTCTCTCTTCTTTGTTTTCCCATCAGTCCTGTAGGTTTAACAAGTAATATAAGTATAAGTAATGAAAATTCAAGAGCTGTTGTATAGGGTGCAAGAACAGGAATGCTGAGAGAAATTTTCTCTACAACTCCCAAAAGAACACCGCCAAGCATAGCGCCGGGTATTGAGCCTATTCCACCTATAACAGCTGCCGTAAATGCTTTTATTCCGGGCATTGAGCCAAGTGTCGGACTTGTGCTTGGTATCTGCATAAGATAAAAAGTGCTCGCAAATGCTGCAAGTGCTGAACCTATGGCAAACGTTACTGTAATTATCATATTTACATTTATTCCCATAAGCTGAGCTGCTGCTCTGTCTTCCGAAACAGCTATCATCGCTCTGCCTGTCTTTGTTTTCTTTATAAACAGTGTGAGTGCAGTCATTATAATTGCACCTACAACAAGTGTTATAATTGTTGCGATATTCACCTTGAATCCGCCAAGAGCCACTGTTTTGAAAACTGCCAGTGTAACAGGCTGCGATTTTGCACCATATATCAGCTGGGCAACACTCTGAAGCAGATAGCTGACACCGATTGCCGTTATCAGTACTGCAAGCGGCGACGCGCCTCTGAGGGGTCTGTATGCCAGCCTCTCGGTG
>JAZSKF010000018.1:0-3080 GCA_045534715.1 Clostridia bacterium
GCAGATAGGAGGGCATAAAAGTGGGAAAGAAAAGGACTAAAATGCCTATATCCGAACGAGCAAAACAGTTTATGCCTTTTTCACCACTCGTTGGGCTTGAAAAAGCGCTTCGTGAAAAAGAAAAAATACTTGTAGGAAGGAAAGAACTGTCTGAAGATGAGCAAATGGAGCTAAGCAGAAAAATAAATGTACTCGAAAAAGGACAGATTGTTCTGGTTACCTATTTTTGGGCAGGGGAATATATTGTGCTTAAGGGACGGCTGGAGAAAATAGACAAAACTTTTAAAAAGATGTTTGTGGGAAAAACGGAAATAAGCTTTGAAAACGTAATTGAAATTGAGCCATACACCGACTAGTCGGTGTATGGCTTTTTTTAAATCCGACTTATTACTGCCGGCTGAAGCTGAAAACCCGACAGGGCAGCGGATAATGTCTGTTTTATAAGAGAAAAATCAGCCACCATGGAGGTTTGCTTTTTCACAGGGTCATCCTGACCGTAGGGAACGAAATATATATTTTTTGTATTTTGCAGCTGGCCTATATTTCTGCAGCTTGCCCCCAGTGCATCGTTTGTAGATATTGCGATAATAAGAGGTCTGCCATTTCTAAGATGCGCTTTTGCAGCCATTGTCACCGAACTATCAGTTATTCCGGAAGCAAGCTTGGAAAGGGTGTTTCCGGTACATGGCGCAATTATAAGAGCGTCCAGCAGTTTTTTCGGGCCGATGGGTTCGGCCTCTTTTATAGTAGATATTATTTCGTTTTTAGTAATTTCCATAAGCGAAGATTTGAAATATTCGGCACTGCCGAAACGAGTGTCTGTGCCGGCAGCCATTTCACTCATTATCGGGAACACATTTATACCGGAGTCTACAAGCTCTTTAACCTCGTCAATTGCTTTTTGCAAAGTGCAAAAAGAACCTGTAACCGCAAAACCGATAGTGAGACCTTCAAGATTCATATTTTAACCCTCCTTTACATTTCGCTCAGTATATTTGTTATAGTATCTTTTATAATTTTTCCGGCGGAATAGGGAGCAACCTTTCCAGGAAGTGAAAGTGCCCATATAACTTTTATGCCAAGTTCTTCCGCCACTGCAAAATCAACACCGCCCGGTTTTGATGCAAGGTCAATTATCAAACTTCCGGAAGGTATATTTTTCAATACTTCACGGGTGAATATGCAGTGGGGAATGGTGTTGAAAATTACATCATAATCAAAAACCATATCAAAAACAGAAGAAGTGTGAGTGGCTTTGTAACCTGAGTTTTTTATCAACGCAAGATCTTCTGATTTTCTGGCAGTGCAACAAACATCTGCCCCCAAAGACTTAAGTATACGGGACAAAACTTTGCCTATTCTGCCATACCCGCAAACAAGACATTTGCTGGAAAAAATTGTGCAGGGAAGTTCTCTCATTGCAATTTCAAGAGCGCCCTCGGCTGTGGGGACAGCATTTAAAATGGCAAAATCCTCTCGCGTTGTATAGTCTGTGTAATCTATGCTTTTGGCATTGCACAGGGAGATAATATGAGCAGACAGTTTTCCGCCGAAAATGTGGGCGCCTGCCGGGATATAGTTAAAGATGGAGTCAACCCCAATTTTGTCGGACCATAAGGGGGATGAAAGGACGTGGTTTTCGTCGTCAGGTGCTATACCAAAAATTATGGTTCTGCAATCGGTAAGCGCCATGCTTAAACTTTCGGCAAGCTTAAGTGAGCCGGGGATATGTCTTTTGTCAAACCCGTAAATACAAACATCATAACCCTCTATGGCAAAAGCTTCCGCCATGCTTATCTGTCTTAAATCTCCTCCAAGTACAACAATTTTTCCGCCCATAATATTTCCCTTTCTTGCTTTCAAATAATGACAGAATGAAATCATCTATACTTTATTTTATGCCGGGGAAAATAATTTGTTAAATAAAAAGGTCCTTTAATTACAAAAACAATTGACAAAGCATAGGTAGAGGATTAAAATAGTAAAAAATAGGAGTTGCGACTGTTGGCAAGGAAAGTAAGATTGCAACTCCCGAAAAGTTATTGCCGACCTTGAAAAGATATTTAAGGGAGGGTTTTTACAATATAAGCAAAAAGTATAGGATGGCAAAACGCTGCTATCCTATCTTTATATACTCACCATTTATAAAAATCAACCAAAAGTTGATTTTATTGTTTGTTTTTGTATGTTTACAGTTGAACTTTGGTGGTGTATAATGGTAATATACACTATGTGTAGAAGGGGCGTGGACATTATTAACAAAGAATATATAGGCAAAAGAATATATGAGCTGAGAAAGAAATTCGGTATGACGCAAATCGAGCTTGCAGAACGGCTTGGCGTAACAAACAGGGCTGTTTCCAAATGGGAAAACGGACTGTCTTCTCCTGCTGCTGAGATGCTCTATAAAATATGCAACTGTTTTTGTATATCAACCGACTTTTTTATGAAGGAAACCTTTGAACAAAAATCAGACAAGAAAAGCAGAAACGGTATGCAATCAATTACCGAGCTATACAGAATAGGGTTTGGTCCGTCAAGCTCTCATACCATGGGCCCTGAAAGGATATGCCGTGAATTTCTAAAGCTTAATGAAGATGCGGACAACTTTAAGGTGATTTTGTATGGTTCTCTGGCACATACTGGAGTGGGGCATGGAACAAATGTTATAATAAAAAAAGTTTTTCCTCCTAAAAAAACAGAGGTTGAAATTGATGGGGTAAGGGCAGATTTGCCACACCCCAATACAATGCAGCTATTTGCTTATAAAGGGGGCAAATGTATTGACGAGAGATTTGCCTACAGCTTAGGCGGCGGTGAAATAAAAATAGATGGTGTTGAGATTGTGGAACACAGCAACATATACGGGCTTTGTTCATTCAGTGAAATATCAAAATACTGCAAAGAAAATCAAATAAGAATCTGGCAATATGTAGAAAAGGTCGAAGGACCGGAGGTGTGGGGTTTTCTTGCCAAAGTGTGGGAAACCATGAAAAAATGCATTAAGACGGGCATTGAAACGGAGGGGGTTTTGCCGGGCGGACTTAACGTTACAAGAAAAGCCGGTCATCTCTTTAACA
>JAZSKF010000085.1:0-2232 GCA_045534715.1 Clostridia bacterium
GTAATACGCGACTGATGACTGCCAATTGAGGTTGATGTGATTGAAGCGCAGTTTCCATCGGTAACGGTTATCTCGCCGAAAGGAACAAGACCGAGCTTTATAATAGCCTGGAAGCCGTTACATATTCCGCACATAAGTCCGTCACGGTTTTTAAGCAAATTATGTACCTCATCTTTGATTTTTGCATTTCTGAAAAATGCAGTAATAAATTTACCTGAACCGTCTGGTTCGTCACCGCCCGAAAAACCTCCCGGAATGAATATAATTTGTGACTCTTTTATTCTGTCAGAGAAATAGTTGACAGACTCTGCAATTCCTGCAGCAGTAAGGTTGTTTATAACAACAATTTCAGGGGTCATACCTGCCGCGCGAACAGCTTTTGCCGAATCATATTCGCAGTTTGTTCCCGGGAATACCGGTATGAGAACACGGGGAGAAGCAAGTTTCACAGTTGCAGCTTTTTTCTCCTGCACCGGATAGGTTAATGTTGGAATTTCGCCTGAATCTACTTTAATATTGCAACTGTAAACAGATTCCAGCTTGTCCTCGTATGATGTAAGCAGCTTTTCAAGAGAAACAGATTTGCCGCTATAGGAAATAGCTTTTTCTTCTGTTGTATACCCAATGGTTGTGCCTACATTTTCGTCTCCTGTAAGTTCAAGAATGAATGAACCGTATAAATATCCGAAAATATCTTTCATAGAAAGATTTTTGTCATATTCAAAACCAATTCCGTTACCAAAAGCCATTTTCATAACAGCTTCTGCGACACCACCGTATGTGGGAGTGTATGCCGCTGCAACTTTTCCGTCACGCATAAGTGTAGTTACGGTGTTCATAACTTCTTTAAAGGATGCGGGAACAGGAAGTCCGTTTTCGTCATAATCCGGTTTTAAAATAACGGTTTTATGACCTGCTTTTTTAAATTCGGGGGAAATTATGTTTTTGATTTTATCGGGAGTTACCGCAAAAGAAACAAGAGTTGGCGGAACATCGATATCTTCAAAACTACCACTCATTGAATCTTTGCCGCCGATTGCTGCAATCTCATAGTCCATCTGTGCTTTAAAAGCGCCCAAAAGTGCCGCCAGAGGTTTGCCCCAACGGTTTTTGTCTTTCAGCGGTTTTTCAAAATATTCCTGGAAAGTGAGATAGACTTCTTCAAAAGATGCACCTGTGGCAACAAGCTTTGCAACAGACTCAACAACTGCAAGGTATGCTCCGTGATAGGGGCTTTTTTCTGAAATGAACGGATTATATCCCCACGCCATAACAGAACAGGTGTCGGTGTCTTTTGTTTCGGAAGAAACTTTGTTAACCATAGCCTGAACGGGAGTGAGCTGGTTTTTGCCGCCAAACGGCATGAGAACTGAACCGGAGCCTATTGTGGAGTCAAAACGTTCTGAAAGACCACGTTTTGAACAAACGTTAAGGTCGCCTGCAAGGTTTAAATATTCTTCCGCAAAATCGCTGCCAACGCCTTTTTCAAATTTTTCCGGAGCGAGGGGAGCAACGTCAATGTGCTTTTCTGCGCCGTTGGAATTTAAAAATTCACGGGATATATCAACAATTTTCTTGCCGTTCCAGTTCATAACAAGGCGTTTTTCCGCCTGAACTTTTGCAACAACAGTAGATTCTAAGTTTTCTGCTTTTGCAAGAGCAACAAATTTATCGGCATCTTCCGGAGCAACAACAACAGCCATCTTTTCCTGAGATTCGCTTATAGCAAGTTCAGTTCCGTCAAGACCTTCATATTTTTTGGGGATTGCATTAAGGTCAATTACAAGACCGTCTGCAAGCTCGCCCACGGCAACAGACACACCGCCTGCACCAAAGTCGTTACAACGTTTTATCAGAAGAGACGCTTCTTTGTTTCTGAAAAGTCTCTGGAGTTTTCGTTCTTCGGGAGCATTACCCTTCTGAACTTCTGCACCGCAGGATTCAAGAGATTCTAAAGTGTGTGATTTGGAAGAACCTGTTGCACCGCCGCAACCGTCTCTTCCTGTTCTACCGCCAAGCAGTATTACAATATCGCCCGGAGCAGGCACTTCACGACGGACATTTTCTGCCGGAGCAGCATCAACAACGGCTCCTATTTCAAGTCGTTTTGCAACATAACCCAAGTGGTAAAGCTCTTCAACCTGACCGGTAGCAAGACCAATCTGGTTACCATATGAGCTATAGCCTGCCGCTGCTGACAAAACAAGTTTACGCTGAGGAAGTTTGCCTTTT
>JAZSKF010000179.1:0-7507 GCA_045534715.1 Clostridia bacterium
CGTTAAAGATTCGGAAGAAAATTTTATTGGTAAAATAACCGACGTAATTTTCACCGGAGCAAACGATGTTTATGAAATTACTTCGGAAGATGACAGAAAAATTCTTGTTCCTGCCGTTAAAGAGTTCATTTTAAATGTGGACATAAAAAATAAACTTGTTACGGTTAATTTAATAGACGGAATGTAAAAGAGCGACACCCAGAGGTGTCGCTCTAAATTTTTTATTTTGTTGTTATTGTTACTGTCTGAGTGTCATCAATCCAGCCAACCGTGCAGGAGAAAGCCTCTGCAACGGCTCTGACAGGAACAAGGGTTCTGCTGCTTATAAGTTGCGGGGGAACGTCAAGTTCTTTTCTGACACCGTTTATATAAATTTCCGGCTTGCCGATTGTAAGTGAAATTGTTGTACCTCCCTGAGTTGATGTTACAGTCCTTGTTGCATCATCCCAATCAACAGTTGCACCAAGTGATTCAAAAATTGCGCGCAGGGGAACAAGAGTTCTACTGTTTACAAGCTGGGGAACAACATCGAAATCAACTGCTTTTCCGTCTATTAAAACATCAATATATGTTTCAAACAATACTATTCCGTATTTGCCATCTTTGCATATTGATGCAGAAGAATTTTTAAGTAAAGAGATTGATTCATATTCAAGGGGGAGAACAACATTGTTTTCTTTGTCAATAATACCCCAGTTATAATCTTTTGAAACAACAACGCGACCTTTTTCAAACCAGCCAGCATAAGAATATTCCGCTGGAACTACAATCTTTCCTTCAGTATCAATAAATCCCCATTTTCCGTTTAAAGATACCGCTGCAAGTCCTTGAGAAAAAGTGCGGACATTGTCATATATAAAATCGGTAACCAAATTGCCGGTTTGGTCAATGACAGCATACAATGCTTTGTTGCCGACTTTTTTGCTTACAGCTGCAAACCCCTCTGAAAAATCAGTTGCACCGGAATATTCGAAATCAATTACAGTGTTGCCTGAAGCATCAATGAAACCCCATTTTCCGTTTTTCATAACGCGGGCAAGACCTTCGGAAAAACTTGTTGCCATGTCAAAATCAAAGTTGATTATTTTAATACCGCTGTCGTTTAAATATCCCCATTTATCGCCAATGGCTACTGCAACAAGACCGTTTGAAAAATTAGCACCATTATCGTAGGAAGTGGGAACAATTTCCTGGCCGGCTCTGTTTATGAAACCAATTTTCAAATCTTTAAAAACACTTGCATAACCACCTGAAAAATCGGTAGCATTTGTGTAAACAAGCGGAACAACTATTTCACCTGCAACATTGATAAATCCATATTTTCCGTTACGGCCAACGGCGGCAAGACCTTCTGAGAAGTCGCTTGCCGAATCATAGATTGCCGGAATAACTTCAACTCCATAGACGTTGATATAGCCGTATTTATTGTTTCTTTTAAAAGCGGCAAGCCCTTCTGAAAAATTGCTTGCATAATCATAAACAGGCATAGAGAGAAACTTACCCGAAGCATCAATAAATCCCCATTTTCCGTCTTGTTCAACAGATGCAAACCCTTCTCTGAAAGAATTTGCAAAAGTATATTCGCAATTGATGATTGACATAGTCACTCCTGCACTTACATTAAACAAAAAAAATGCCATAAAAAGTGCGGTAAGAACTAAAAGAGTAAGTATTTTTTTCATAACCAATACCTCCATATTTTTATGGTTTTATTATACCATCAGAAAGAAGAAATTGCAAGTCAGTATTTTTTTATTTTATGTGTAAATAATAACCTTTATAGAAAGGTTGTGTTTGTGCAGTGAATATACCTAAAAATATAAATGAGTCAACAACACTTTTTAAAAACACCATAAATTTTGATAAGAATTTTGATGTCATTTTTCGTGAATTTTATATGGGATGTCAGAAGTGTAGTATTTTCACATTGGACGGGGAGGTCAATGGCGAAGTTCTGACTCATATTCTGAAAAATCTTATGGACGTTAAATCAAACGTTCCTTTAACAACAGATGAAATTGATAAAAAAATTATTCCTTTTATTGAAGTCAGCATTGAGAATCAGCTTAAAGAAGTTGTAAATTCAATGTATGTCGGGTCGGCGGTTATGTTTGTGGACGGCATTGAAGATGCATTTGTTATTGATGCAAAAAGTTTTCCGCAGGACAAATCAATGGAACCTGAAAAGGACAAAACTATAAGAGGTTCAAGAGACGGATTTGGTGCAATTCCTATTTTTAATGCTGCGCTTATAAGGCGAAGGATACATTCAACAGAGCTTATGATGGAAAAATTTTCTGTTGGCAGAAAATCCTCCACAGATGTTATTGTCTGTTATATGGAAGGACTCAGTGACAAAAAGTTTGTTGAAGATGTTAAAAAGAAAATTTCAGAGCTTGATATACAGGGTCTCACAATGAACCAGGAAACACTGTCTGAAAACATATTTCCTACCAAATGGTATAATCCTTTCCCGAAAGTACGCTACACTGAACGTCCTGATGAGACAAGTGCTGCTTTTTTAGAGGGGAAAGTTATAATCATTACCGATAACTCCCCATCTGTAATGATTTTGCCGGCAAAGATGATAGATTTTGTTAAAGAAGCAAATGACTATTATTTTCCTCCCATAACCGGAACATACTACAGATTCATCAAGTATGCTCTGATGACGTTATCACTTCTTTTAACTCCGCTCTGGCTTGTAATTCTGGAAAACCTGGAGCGTTTGCCTGAATGGTTTAGAATTTTTGAAATTGACGAACCTGTTAAAATACCTGTTCTTTTGCAAATTCTTATAATGGAGTTTGTGCTTGAAATTATCAGAATTTCGACGATGAACACGCCAAACGTCCTTGGCAGTTCCATCGGTATAGTGGGAGCACTTTTGGTTGGCGAATTTGCCGTCTCGTCTGGTTGGCTTTCGTCGGAAACGGTGTTTTATATGTCTTTCCTTGCAATATCAATCTATGCAAGCCCCAATTTTGAATATGGTTATGCCACGAAATTTTTACGAATATTTCTTGTCATACTGACAGGCACGTTAGGTCTTGCAGGACTTATTGCAGGTCTTGCAGTAATATTTATTATGCTAATCTCGACAAAAACGGTGGATGGAAAAAGCTATCTCCATCCAATCATTCCATTCGACTTTAAAGAACTTAAAAAATATTCCTTCAGAAGCAAACTGAAAAGATGATTGCATGTATCTTTAATATGTGATATAATTGACGCATACAGATTTATTGGAGGAATATGAGTGAAAGTAAAAAGAATTTATTCGGGATATAATTTTGCAAATAGTTATCTTGTCTTTGACGAAGAGACGCGCGAGGGGGTTGTGATAGACCCAGGCGGTATGGCAGACATACTGACCCAAGAGATAAAAAAAGAGGGCGTGAATGTTAAATATATTTTTATTACTCATGCGCATTTTGACCATATAGGTGCACTTGAAGAGGTTGCAGAGTATGCAAAGGCGAAAGTTGTTATTTACAAGACGGAAGAAAGTGCGCTGACAGATGAAAAACTTAATCTCGCATGTCTTGCCGGAGCCGTTCCTAACAGGCGGGGCGCGGACATAACGGTTAGCGAGGATGATGTGATAGAGGTGGGAGAAATGAAATTTTCTTTCATTCATACACCTGGTCATACTGCTGGCGGAATGTGCATTTTTGACGGCAAAGAGACTCTTTTTACGGGGGACACACTTTTTTGTGGCAGCATTGGCAGAAGCGATTTTCCCGGTGGAAATTTTGGTGTGCTTAAAAAGTCGCTTGAAAAGCTTATGAAACTTAACGACAATGTGCGGATTTATCCGGGACACGAGGAGGAATCGACAATCGGGTTTGAAAGAAAAACAAACCCGTACATAATATGATTAAGTTATATATTAGCGGACACGATGTTTTAACTCCGCTTTCAGAAATTATACACGCTTTTACAAACGAAAAAATATTGCCGGTGGACTCTGCCGATGAGGCAGATGTTATAAGCATAAAAGAAGATTCTGTCATAAAAACAACAATAAAACTTGGTGGCAAAACATATAATAATGAGCTTTGTGTTATGCAAAGCGGCGTAAGAAACGCCAAACAAATTGTTGGCGATGCGGTGAAACTTTGTTATTACAAGCTTGCCACCAAAATATATAACAGACAGTTGCCCTGGGGGATTATTACCGGAATCAGACCTGAAAAGCTTGTCTCTGATTTTGACAGTGCGGGACTAAATCGTGAATTTATGGAAAGATTTTGTGTGTCTGACAAAAAGCTGGCGCTTGCAAGAATGGTTAATTCCATACAGTCGCCTATAAAAAAGACTGTGTCGGAAAAAGATATTTGTGTTTATATAGGAATTCCGTTTTGTCCTACAAGATGTCTTTACTGTTCTTTTGTGTCTCAACCTATGGGCAAGCAGAAAAAACTTGTGAACGGTTATGTTGAAAAGCTTATTGAAGAAATAAGCTACACCGCTGAACTGATTGAAAAAAGCGACAGGAACATTCTTTCTGTTTATGTTGGCGGGGGAACGCCCAGCTCGCTTGATGAACCTCTGTTTGACAAACTCTTAAAAACTATAAACAACCGATTTATAAAAAAAGGGGTTGATGAGTTTACGGTTGAGGCGGGCAGGGCAGATACTATAACCGAGGGAAAGCTTGTTTCGATGAAAAATGCAGGTGTGACAAGAATAAGCATAAATCCGCAGTCTATGAACGACGAAACACTTAAAAGAGTGGGACGAAATCACAGCGAAGCAGATTTTGTTTCTTCATTTTTCCTTGCAAGAAAGCTTGGATTTGACAACATCAACACAGACCTTATTGCAGGTTTGCCCGGAGAAACTGCAGAAATGTTTAAAAACTCTTTTGACAAACTGATAGACCTTTCACCCGACGGGGTTACCGTGCATACCATGTGCATCAAGAGAGCGGCAAACCTTAAAACGCAAGCGGACAAAATGGTTACATACAATGCGGAAGATATGGTGGACTATGCTTTTGCAAGACTGTGCGGAACAGGTTTTGTTCCATATTATATGTATAAACAGAAAGACACTCTGCTCAATCTTGAAAATGTGGGATATTCGCTGCCGGGAAAGGAAAGTATCTATAACATTTTTATGATGGAGGATATGGGCACTGTTTTAGGACTTGGAGCAGGTAGCGTATCAAAAATTTACTATCCGGAAGAAAACAGGATAGAAAGAATATTCAATTTTAAAAATCCTGATATGTACATTTCAAGATTTGATGAAATTCTTAAAAGAAAAGATGATTACGACCTGTAATCTACCAGAATAATATCGTCACCAATTTTTGTTATATTGTTCCACGGAATTACATAGTCGTGATTTCCGCCGGAAAAAATACTTAGCAGATTGGAAGGGCCGGGTATGATTATTGCTTCAACCGTGCCCTTCTCATAATTTATATTAACGTCGCTTACATACCCCAGCCTTTTCCCGTCCAGAACGTTTATAACCTCTTTGTTTTTAAACTCTGAACTTCTGTTCATATTATCACATCCTTTTCTAAATAAATATGCCGTAAAAGCGCAGATATGTATGTGAAATATGTTGATGAGAAAACGAAATTTTACCATACAACAGAAAACAAGAGTTTTTTAAAGAAAATTAAAGAAATCCTACGATAAATTAAAAATTTAATCGTTTTTGATAGGTATGAAGGCTTGAATATTTTGGTAAACTTTTGTATATTATAAATATGGTTTAGCACTCGTCGGTTTGGAGTGCTAATAAAAATATCTTATCGGCCCACAGGTAAGGAAATTATTTATTTTTGTGGGAGGAAAGGCAAGAGAAAAATGACATTAAAACCTTTAACAGACAGAGTTGTAGTTAAAATGACTGAAGCCGAGGAAACAACAAAAAGCGGTATTGTGCTTGCTTCAGCAGCAAAGGAAAAACCTCAGATTGCTGAAATTGTTGCAGTTGGTCCCGGCGGAATGGTTGATGGTAATGAAGTTAAAATGGAAGTTGCTGTTGGTCAGAAAGTTATTGTAAGTAAATATGCAGGCACAGAAGTTAAGCTTGATAAAGAAGAATATATAATTGTTAAGCAGAGCGATATACTTGCTATAGTTGAGTAATAAGGAGGAAATACAAAATGGCTAAACAGATTTTAAATGCAGAAGAAGCAAGACGTGCTCTTGAACGTGGAGTTAACACACTTGCTGATACAGTTAAAATTACACTTGGACCTAAAGGAAGAAATGTAGTTTTAGATAAAAAATTCGGTGCACCTCTCATAACAAATGATGGTGTTACAATTGCAAAAGAAATTGAACTTAAAGACCCGTTTGAAAATATGGGCGCACAGCTTGTTAAAGAAGTTGCTACAAAAACAAATGATGTTGCCGGTGACGGTACAACAACAGCAACACTTCTTGCACAGGCATTTATCAGAGAAGGACTTAAAAATCTTGCAGCAGGTGCTAACCCAATGATACTAAAAAGAGGTATTGCAAAGGCTGTTGATGCTGCTGTTAAGAACATTAAAGAAAACAGCGAAAAAGTTAAAGGTAAAGACGACATTACAAGAGTTGCCGCTATCTCTGCTGCAAATGACAACATAGGCATACTTATTGCAGATGCTATGGAAAAAGTTGGTAATGACGGCGTTATTACTATTGAAGAATCAAAAACTGCTGAAACATATTCAGAAGTTGTTGAAGGTATGCAGTTTGACAGAGGATATATTTCTCCTTACATGGTAACTGATACTGAAAAAATGGAAGCTGTTATTGATGATGCTTATATTTTAATTACAGACAAGAAAATTGCAAATATCCAGGATATTCTTCCTCTCCTTGAACAGATTGTTCAGATGGGTAAAAAGCTTGTTATTGTTGCTGAAGACATTGAAGGTGAAGCTCTTACAACACTTGTTCTCAACAAACTCCGTGGTACATTTGTTTGTGTAGGTGTTAAAGCTCCTGGATTTGGCGACAGAAGAAAAGCAATGCTTGAAGATATTGCTGTTTTGACAGGTGGTCAGGTTATCAGCGATGAACTTGGTCTTGACCTTAAAGAAACTACGATTGAACAGCTTGGCAGAGCAAAACAGGTTAAAGTTCAGAAAGAAAACACAATCATTGTTGATGGTTTCGGCGACGCAGGTGCAATAAAAGACAGAGTTACTCAGATTAAAGTTCAGATTGAAGAAACAACATCTGAATTTGACAAAGAAAAACTTCAGGAAAGACTTGCTAAGCTTTCGGGCGGTGTTGCAGTTATTAAAGTTGGTGCTGCTACAGAAACCGAAATGAAAGAAATGAAACTCAGAATCGAAGATGCTCTTGCAGCCACAAGAGCAGCAGTTGAAGAAGGTATTGTTGCAGGCGGCGGCACAGCATATATCAATGCTATTGCAGATGTTAAAGCTGTTATGGATTCGCTCAGCGGCGACGAAAAAACAGGTGCAGCAATTCTTGTTAAAGCTCTTGAAGAGCCTGTTAGACAGATTGCAGAAGTCGGAGGCCAA
>JAZSKF010000216.1:0-3404 GCA_045534715.1 Clostridia bacterium
AAAGACTTGTTGTTTTGAAGATTTTGATTGCGGGCGGAAAAGTTGCCGCCGATATCTGAAAGGCAAGACATATAATAAAAGCTATTATCATAAATTTGTTTTTACCTGCCTTTTTTGAAAATAGCGAGTGCTCGCTTTCTACCGTAAAAGCATGAATAAGCTGTGAAATACTCAGTGTGCAAAACGCCATTGTTCTTGCAATGTCAAGATCTTTAAATATTTTTATGCCTGTAATAAACGCTGTGATTGCAAGCAGTCCTATCATTATCCCTTCAAGACAGATGGTCTGTCCCAACCCGTCCGCAAAAATTCCTTTGTTTCTCTTAACAGGTTTTTTACACATAATATCCTTGTCTGGTGGTTGCAAACCCAAAGCTATTGCCGGAAGAGAATCTGTTACAAGATTAACCCATAAAAGCTGGATAGCCGTCAGCGGACTGTCCCATCCAAAGAAAATTGCAGTAAAAATTGTCAGAATTTCTCCTATGTTGCTGGAAAGCAGAAAGTGGACCGCTTTTTTGATGTTGTCATATATGCCTCTGCCATGGCGTATAGCCTCAACTATAGTGACAAAATTATCGTCTGCAAGAACCATATCTGCCGCACCTTTGGCAACATCTGTCCCACATTTTCCCATAGAACATCCGATGTCAGAGGCTTTAAGTGCCGGTGCATCGTTCACCCCGTCACCCGTCATAGCAACAACCTCTCCCCGTCTTTGAAAGGCTTTTACAATTCTCATTTTATGTTCGGGGGTTACTCTTGCGAAAACTCTGCAGCTTTCTATCTCCGCGTCAAGCGTTTTTTCGTCGAATGTGTCAAGCTGTTTCCCGCTTATCACCTTACTGCCCGGAACAAAAATTCCTATTTGCTTTGCTATTGCAACAGCAGTATCCACCTGGTCTCCCGTTACCATAACAGGCGTAATTCCTGCTCTTTTACATATTTTTACAGCTTCCGGAACCCCCTCTCTGGGCGGGTCGCTTAATCCGGCAAGACCTAGGAATTTAAGGTTTTCCTCATATTTGCCACCCGTCATTGAGATTTCTTTGTATGCCACTCCGATAACTCGCTTGCCCTGGCTTGCAAGTTCTTTTATTTGGCCGGAAATTTTTTCTTTTTCCGCCCTACTTGCCGAGCATATATTCAGCAGAATGTCGGGGGCACCTTTGGTTATCACCCTGTAACCATCCCCTGTTTTATGTACAGTTGTCATAAGCTTTCTTTTGGAATTGAATGGGATTTCGTCCACTCTTGTGTATTTTCTGTCCATATCCTCTTTTTCAATCCCCACATCCTTCGCGGCACAAATAAGAGCTTTTTCGGTTGCTCCTTTGTCATCATTGCACAAGCAACAACATTCAAGCACGCGAATTCTGTCCCCCACAACATCCGTAACTGTCATTTGGTTTTTTGTCAGTGTTCCTGTTTTGTCGCTGCATATAATGGTTGCGTTTCCAAGGGCTTCTACTGCCGGCAGCTTTCTTATTACTGCATTTTTCCTTGCCATCTTTTGCACACCTATCGCAAGCATAACCGTTATAATTGCAGGCAGCCCCTCGGGGATTGCTGCAACCGCAAGACTTACAGAAGTCATAAACATCTCAAATGCCGGCACTTTGCGGACCAGCCCCATAAGAAAAATTATTGCACAAATAACCATTGCTGCAATCCCAAGTGTTTTTCCCGTTTTTGCAAGTCTTATCTGAAGCGGTGTATCGGGGCTTTCACTCCCCAGAATCATTCCGGCTATCTTCCCAGTCTGTGTTTTCATACCTGTTCTCACAACAACTGCTCTGCCACGTCCTTCAGTAATCACTGTATTTGCCCACACCATATTTGCCGCCTCTATTTGTGGAATATTGTCCTCTTTTACCGGCTCACTGTTTTTCTTTATTTCATCTGTTTCACCCGTAAGCGCAGATTCGTCTGCCGCAAGCTTTACACAATCAATAAGGCGTGCATCTGCCGGAACAAAATCCCCCGCCCGGAAAGATATAATATCTCCTGGAACCAGATTTTTGGTGTCTTCCACAACAGTTTGCCCCTCGCGGATAACTTGGGCTGTCGGTGAATTCATTTTTCTCAAAGCTTCAAGTGCGTGTTCTGCACGAAACTCCTGCACCACTCCCATTACGGCATTAAAGAGAACTATCGTCATTATTATAATTGAATCAATATATTCTTTTTCCCCGCTGAAAAAAGACATAACGGCAGATATTACTGCCGCACCAATCAATATAATCACCATATAATCGGACAGTTGTCCTAAAAAAGCTTTTAAAATACTCTTTTTAGGGGCAGAAACAAAGGTGTTATCCCCATATTTTTCACGTCTTTTTGCAGCTTCGGCTGCAGACAGACCTTTTTCGGACGTACTAAGTTTTTTCATAACAGTTTCTTTTGACATCTCTTGCCACATTTTTCTTCGCCTCCCGTAAAATTATATTACGGGTGGATAAGCTTTATGCTCTTACAATATATATTTTATCTTGAGCGACGCTGTGTTTTTTATATGTCTTATCTTTTCTCTCATAAGAGCAATTTCAACCTGTGCCGACATGTCTCCTATCATACACATTTCTCTTGCATAAATAACCGCATCTTCTGCCTCATCTATTATTTTGCGGTCCAGAAAAGCACACAAAAGTCCACTCATTTTTTCAAGCCCTTTTTCTATTTTTTCAAGACAGTCTATGCTTTCTTCATTGTTCACCCCACAGGTGATGTATGCCCTGTCCGACAGCTCTAAAAGTCGGTCGGTTTCGCTATTTAAATAGTTGTTGTAATATACACCGGAAATTGCAATTACTATAAAAATTACAATGGCAAACCACACACTCTTCACTTTTCTTCTCCCCTTTTCTGATAATAGAATTCTCCCTGACTGTCCACAACGGCATAAAACACCTGCTTAGCATCTGTTATCCCATTTTTCTTAAGCATTTTAAAAAGCTTTTCCTGGCTTATTTTTGCTTCGTTTAGAGCACTTTTGATTATCTTTCCGTCCGATATGACAAGATAGGGCATTGCGCCCGGTTTTGAATCAATTTTCATGTCTTCCGGAGAAACTGTCTTTCCCCGCACCGACGGAATAACACTTATTTTCCCGCTGTTTTCAAGAACGGCATATTCAACGTCGCGTATGTCTGCATAGCCGGCATTTCTTATCTGCTCCATAATTTCATCTATGTTGTATCTGTGCTTTTTCATTTCTTCCTCGTCCATTTTCCCGTCTTTTATCAGAACCGACGGTTTTCCCTGAAGCAAATCCCTAAGCCATGTTGATTTGAGAGTTATTGCCGAAATAAGAATTTCCAGGGATATAAGCGTTGCTATAGGCACAACACTGCTCATAAGCGGGAGATTCATATCCTGCATGGGTATTGACGCAAGTTCCGACA
>JAZSKF010000055.1:0-1630 GCA_045534715.1 Clostridia bacterium
AAAGACTTGGTATTCCCGTTGTTGCAATTGTTGACACAAACTGTGACCCTGACGAAGTTGATTATGTTATCCCCGGTAACGACGACGCTATAAGAGCCGTTAAACTCATTGCAGGCGCTATGGCAGACGCTATTATCGAAGGCAGACAGGGCGAACAGATGGAAGCAGCTGCAGAGGAAGCTGAAGAAGCAGTTGAAGAATAATAACGGAGGAGTTTTTAGATGATTACAGCAGCAGCAGTAAAAGAATTAAGAGAAATGACCGGTTGCGGTATGATGGACTGTAAAAAAGCCCTCGCAGAAGCAAACGGCGATATGGATAAAGCAATTGAATGGCTCAGAGAAAAGGGCCTTGCAGCAGCAACAAAAAAAGCAGGCAGAATCGCTGCCGAAGGTCTTGTTTATGCTGAAGCATACGACGATGGCAAAGTTGGTGTTGTTATCGAAGTAAACAGCGAAACAGACTTTGTTGCTAAAAACGAAGATTTCAAAACTTTTGTTAAAACTCTCGCAAGCGTTGTTGCAAAAGAAAACCCGGCAGACGTTGATGCTCTTAAAGCATTAGGCTATCCGGGAAGTGAGCTCACTGTTGAAGAAATGCTCAGAGAAAAAATTCTTACAATCGGCGAAAACATGAACATCAGAAGATTTGTAAGATATGAAGGCGGCATTGTTACTTATATCCACGGCGGCGGAATCATCGGCGTTATGGTTAAAGTTGAAGCTGACCTTGCAAGTCAGGCAGCTGTTGACGCTGCTAAAGACGCAGCAATGCAGATTGCAGCTATGAACCCGACATATATGGACAAGTCGGTTGTTCCTGCAGCAGATGTTGAACACGAAAAGAATATTATCTTAGCGCAGATTAAAGAAGATCCCAAAAGCGCTAACAAACCTGAAAACATTCTTGAAAAAATGGTTGAAGGCAGAATCAACAAATTCTTCGAAGAAAGCTGTCTCCTCCAGCAGAAATTCGTTAAAGACGACAAAGTTTCTGTTGAAAAATATCTTGCAGCAAACGGTGTTAAACTCGTTGACTATGTAAGATTTGAAAAAGGCGACGGTCTTGAAAAAAGAGAAGACGACTTCGCTGCAGAAGTTGAAAAAATGGCTGGTAAATAAGTCGGAATATTTTTTAAAGAGTAACTCAATTTGAGTTACTCTTTTTTTGTAATTTATATTGATGTTACCCGAAGAATATGGTACAATATATATTAGGAATATGTTGATAAAATACAGGGGGAATTTGTGATGAGCCAGAATATGATTATACTTTTTGCGTGGAACCTGATTATCATGCTCCTTTTTGGACTGGATAAACTGTTTGCAAAAATGCACAGTCGCCGCATCAGCGAGTTTTCTTTGCTGCTCTGCACCTTTTTGCTTGGTGGTATGGGAGCGCTGCTTGGGATGGTTTTGTTTAATCATAAAACCTCAAAACCAAAATTCCGCTATTTAGTCCCACTTGCAACAGTTGTCGGAATTGTCGCAGTATACTTCTATGGGGTAGACATTCATTCTTTGCTTAATGTGTAAGCGAACTAGACGTGAGAGAATTATAGTAGGAGGGAGATTATGAAAAGAAAGAGATTTACATTTTTAGTAGTTGCTTTGGTTTTAATTCTTTTGGG
>JAZSKF010000244.1:0-5568 GCA_045534715.1 Clostridia bacterium
TATAATATATTAAAATTAAATAAATAATAAAATTTGTGTCTTCCGCTTCAGGCTGACACTGAAACAGAGAGGTAAAGTATTATGAATTGTCCATATTGTGAACATAGCGACAGCAAAGTAATTGATACCCGCCCGGCAGAAGAAGGCAATTCCATAAGGCGCAGACGTGAATGTCTAAAATGCGAAAAAAGATTTACAACCTACGAGGTTGTTGAAACCATGCCCATTATTGTTATAAAAAAAGATGGTGGACGTCAGTGTTTTGATAGAGAAAAAATACGCAGCGGACTGTTCCGCGCTTGTGTTAAACGTCCGGTTTCAACAGAAACAATTGATTCAATTGTTGATTCTGTTGAACAGAAGCTTGCAAATTCTCTACAACGCGAATTCGACACAGACTACATTGGTCATCTTGTAATGGAACATTTAAAAGATGTTGACCTCGTGGCTTATGTTCGTTTTGCTTCAGTTTACCGCGATTTTAAAGACCTTGATTCCTTTATGACCGTACTCAATAATCTTTCTGAGGAAAACTAAAATGAAAAAACTTCTATTACTTTTTGTATTTTTGTTTTCTCTTTCTTTGAACGTTTTTGCTTATGATAATATTCCGGTATTGATGTATCACAATACCGATTATATTTTTTCTGAAGAACAGGCTCTTTCAAGCATTTCTCCCGAAATGTTTGAGTCTCACCTTTCCGCGTTTAAAGAAAAGGGTTATAACGCAATAAGTGTCAGTGATTATGTTACATATTTTACAACCGGAAAACGGTTGCCTGAGAACCCGTTTATCATTACTTTTGACGATGGATACCTCAGCAACTATACATACGCATATCCGCTTTTGAAAAAATATGATATGAAAGCGGCTATTTTTATAGTGACAGGTATGGTTGGCGTTTCGGACACTGCTTTTCCTCACTTTGATTGGGATGTTGCTGCCGAAATGAAAAAAAGCGGATATATTGAAATATACAGCCACACAAACAGTCACACCGACCTGTCAACTTTAACTGATGCGCAAACTCAATTCGAGCTTAGACGGTCCAAACTTGAGATTGAACGAAATATAGGTATAAACTGTGATGTTTTTGCTGCGCCCTATGGGATGTTTAATCAACAAACTGTCAATATTGCTGACGGACTTGGATATAAGCTAATGATGCGAGTAGGAACAATTGCCGGCGAAAACACTGCAAATGGGGTTATTTCTTTAAGGCGCCACACAGTTACTGGAGATATGACAGCCGAAGATGTTCTGTATTTGATGGAAAATGAATAGGAAGTGAATTTCTTGCGACTAACTTTTGTTTGGATATTGGTTATTGTTTTAATATTTTCAGGGTGTTCGGTCACAAAAAATGCAGGAATTCCCTCTTCTGAAACAAATGTTAAAGTTGAATATAATCCGGAAACTCCCACAGGTTTTTCTATGTATGCACTAAGCGAAAATACACTAAATCCGCTTCTTTTGTCTTCGGAATCCGGAAAACTTGTTATGTCTCTGCTTTACCGCCCGCTGGTTGTTGTAATGCAAAATTTTGACTATACTACTGTTCTTGCGGAAAGTATATCGCCATCAAACGGATGTATGTCGTATAATATTACGTTAAGAAATGACATAACCTGGTCGGACGGTTCTGATTTTACATCTGCGGATGTAAAATATACTTTTGATAAGATTTTTGAATATTCCTCCGAGTCACAATATCATCAAAATTTATATAACGTAAAAGACTATTCTGTTGCCGGTAAATATGGTTTTAATATTTCGCTCACCTATGCAGACGCCTCTTTCCCGTGTATGCTTAATTTCCCGATTATAAAAAATGGTTCGGCAGAAGGTGACTTTTATCCGCTTGGAACAGGAGAATATGTTTTTGAAAACTATAAAAAATATTCTTCATTTGATATTAAATTAAAAGAACCTCAAAAGGAAAATCCGTTTAATGTTATAAACGTAACTCTGCTTAATGATATTGATGCGGTTTACAGCAGCTATAAACTTGGTGCTCTTGACATAGCAAAAGTTTCCGCTAATGAAAACTCAGGTTATTCAAAAGAACAGGGAGATTCTTTTGTTCAAACCAATACAAATAAATACACATTTTTATCTGTTAACCTGGAGCATCCGGCTCTTTCGCAACCGTCAGTACGCAGACTTTTTGAAAAAATTGTATCTTCCGAGGCGGTTGTTAAGGACCTTGCACCAGATTTTGCCATAGATGCAGACAGTGTTGTTAATCCAAATGCATATTTTGCAATAAAAAATGAGATTTCGTATGGAGATATAAAACAGGCATTTGACTCTCTTGGATACACTTCAGATGACCATGGCGTCCGAAAAAAACATGCAGGCGAAAATGTTTATGCCCTTTCCTTTGACCTGATTGTTAATATTGACAATCATCAAAAAGTAATTGTTGCTGAATATCTTGCAAATCTTTTTTCTTCATATGGAATAAACTGTAAAGTAAAAAAGCTTTCATTTGACGAATATAATGAAGCACTGATGTCAAAAAACTTTGATCTTGCACTGTGTGAAACAAAAATTTCATTAAATAATAACTATTCTTACCTTATCGGAAGCGGAGGTCATGCAAATTTCGGGCAATATTCTTCTGCCCAGGCTGATGGTCTTATGCAAAATATTCTGTGTGCCGAAAGCAAGGAAGAGAGAAAAAATTTGTTGGAACAGCTCCAAAAGCTTTTTTATGAGGATATGCCACATATTCCTCTTTGGTTTTCGTATGAAAAAATTCTCTATAATCCTGATAAACTTGATAATTTTAAAATTGGTGGAATTGATGACGAGTACAAATTTTCGGAAATTTCTTTTGAATGAAAGGTAAAAAATGATAAACGAGTACAACAGCTTAAAAAAAAAGCTCATAAAAAATGAATTTAAAAATTTAAACAGTGCCCAACTTGATGCCGTTTTGACTTCAAAGGGGGCACTTCTTATCCTTGCAGGGGCAGGTAGCGGCAAGACCACTACTGTAGTGAATAAAATTGCCTATTTATTAAAATATGGTGATTGTTTCGATAATTCATCTTCCCTCCCCTCTGCAGTTAATGAAAGTTTTATTACATACATGAAAACTTTTGCTGACGGTGGTTTCCCGCCCGACGATTATATTGTTGATGTAATAAAAAACAATCCTGTGTCGCCATATAATATTCTTGCTTTCACGTTTACAAACAAAGCTGCAAACGAAATGAAAGAAAGAATTTCAAATATTGCTGGCGACATTGTTTCAGATATGTGGATTGGAACCTTTCATTCGATTTGTGTGAAAATTTTGCGCAGAAATATTGAAAAACTTGACGGATACTCATCAAATTTTGTTATTTACGATACTGCTGACCAGATTACACTGATAAAAATGTGTTTAAGCAGACTTGGATTTTCGGAAAAGGAATTTCCCCCAAAAGAGGTTCTGGGTTGTATAGGCAGAGCAAAAGACAACCTTATCGAACCTGAAGAATTCTGCGATACTGCTGATACACAGAAAACACAGGACATAGGTTCAATCTATAAGGTTTATCAAAAATATTTAAAAGAAAACAATGCAGTTGACTTTGATGATATAATCAATCTTACTGTTAATCTGTTAATAAAATATCCTGAAGTTAAAAATTATTATTCAGAAAAATTTTTGCACGTTCTCGTTGACGAGTATCAGGACACAAACCGTGCCCAGTATGAGCTGATAGCACTACTGTCTTCCCACCACAAAAACCTTTGTGTTGTGGGCGACGATGACCAGTCAATATATGGTTGGAGAGGTGCAGACATTCGCAATATAATTAACTTTGAAGACACTTTTAATGGTTGTAAAGTTATACGCCTGGAACAGAACTATCGTTCCACAGCAAACATTTTAAACGCTGCAAATAGCATTATTTCAAACAATCAGAACCGAAAAGGGAAAACTCTCTGGACAACCGGCGAAGATGGCGAAAAAATTTCATGTTTTGTTGCTGCGGATGACAGAGATGAAGCATATAATGTTGTTTCGAAAATTGATTTGCTTACACGAGAAAAAGATGCATTATACTCCGATTTTGCAATACTTTACAGGACACATTCACAGTCGCGAGTTATTGAAGACACTTTTATCAGAAATGGTATTCCCTATAATATCATTGGCGGATTAAGATTTTACGAACGTAAAGAAATTAAGGATATATTGGCATATCTTAAGCTTATAGTAAATCCATCTGATAATGTAAGTTTTAAACGAATAATCAACTTCCCGAAACGCGGAATCGGAAACAAAACAGTCGAGCATCTGGAAAATATCTCGGCGAACAACGAAATAAGCATGTATAACATTGCATCAAATCCAGATTTTCCACAGCTGTCAAAAAACAAGGCCTCATTGCTAGAATTTTCAAATGTTTTAAAAGATTTAGCAGATTTTTCAAAGGATAATCCTGCAGATGAGGTAATAAAACATTTGCTTGAAAAAATACCTTTAATTAAAGAATATGAAAAAGAGGGCGAAGTTGACGCCAAAACAAGAATTGATAACATTGAAGAGCTTGTTTCAATGGCTGTAGAACTTAAGGAAAAAGAAAACATTGTTTCTCTCGAAGAGTTTTTGGAATATTCTTCCTTGATAACAGACACAGACATTTCTGATGAAAAAAGCAGCAACCAGATAACACTTATGACAGTGCATGCGGCAAAAGGTCTTGAATATCCCTATGTTTTTATTGTGGGACTTGAAGAAGGACTTTTTCCTAAAACAGACTTTTTCACAGAAGACGCTTCCAAAATTGAAGAGGAAAGACGTCTTTGTTATGTTGCTATTACAAGAGCGAAAAAACGGCTCTATATTTCCCGTGCAACCCGCAGATTGTCTTTCGGACGTATTGTTCAGAACGACCCTTCGCGCTTTATTGCAGAGTTTCCTAAAAACCTTATATCTGTTGAAGGAACAGAACTCAAACCTGCCGTAGATTTTGCTTCAACGACTTCTAAATATAAACCAACTTTTGCAAAATATACTCCTCCGCAGAGTAAGGCGGATACTTTTGTCGATACAAAGGAATATACCGTTGGAACAAAAGTGTTCCACAAAAAATTTGGAACAGGGAAAATTGCTAAAGTTGATGTTTCAGAAAAAATGACCATACTGCAGATTGATTTTGAAAAGTTTGGCAGAAAAAATATAATTTCAACTGTTGTGGAAATTCTTTAGAAAGGAATAATCATGAGTTTTTTAACAATAATCTACATGTTTTTTTGCATATTGTTTGCTTTTTTTGCTGCAGCTTCTGCAAGTGGTATGCTTCCATGTGTTATGCTTGCAACTGCTTTTATGACCGCATCTTCTATTAAAAACAAATATATTCCGGCGGCTATTTGCTCTGCCATTTCAGCTATCCTGATTTCATATTTTTTCGGATATTTGAGCGCCGCTGTGATAACACTTCTTGTTCTTGTATCTTCATTCGGACTTATTATACCAATTTATAAAAAATGTTCACTCAAAACAATTGTTTTGTCCGGATGTACCGGTTATATTCTCCTGATTGTTGGTTTTTATTTTGTCT
>JAZSKF010000150.1:0-5108 GCA_045534715.1 Clostridia bacterium
AGCCCCAGTTGTCTTCCTAAGACCGCTTGGCCTCCGACTTAGCTGCTTTTTTCCAGTAAAGACCAATCTCGGGGTATCCTTCACGGTGTGCTATTCTTGCCATGCAAAGATACATTCCAACCTCTGAACATTCGCCGTTGAAGTTTGCCATAAGCTGTTCAAAGATATATTTTTTATCTTCTTCGCTGATATCAGGGTTGTGTTTAACTGTTTTGGCATAAACACCATATTCGTGTTCTGCAGCAAGTGCAGCGCCTTCAACCATTTCTTTGAATTTTTCGGCAGGAACTTTACATACCGGACATTTTTCAGGAGCAGATTCTCCCTCGTGAACATAACCACATACTGAGCATACAAATTTTTTCATAATTATAATCTCCTTTTAAATATTATTTTTTATTACATTTTTGACATATCCCGGTGAAATATATGTCTTTAGTCGACACATCAAATTTGTCCGGAAGACTGTCTTCTGGGAAGGTTATATCAAAATCGTAAACTTTCCCGCATTTAATACATAAGAAGTGACCGTGGTTTTCAGCGCATGCATCAAACCTCGCCTGCTTCTCTTCTATTGTTATCATTTTGATAACTCCCTCACTGCTGAGAAGCTTTACCGTGTTATACACCGTAGTTTTTGACAGCGTGGGCGCCTTTGGATGAAGAGCACTGAATATTTCATCTGCCGTTGGGTGAGTTCTGTTATTTCTGAGATAATCAAAAATCATCACTCTGGTCAGCGAAGGCCTTATATTGTGGCTCATCAAAATATCGGCTGAAGTCATTTTTTCACCTCGCTTAAAACAATTTTGTATTGATTACAAATTTATCATAGCAACAAAAATGTAATTTGTCAATAGTTTTTTTAAAAATTTTTTTAATTTTTTTACGGAGGCAAAAAATTATGAATATTTGTGGTATTGCAGCAGAATATAATCCCTTTCACAAAGGGCACGAATATCACATAAAAGAAGCACGCCGTCTCTCGGATGCCGATGGTATTATGGTGGTGATGAGCGGAAGCTTTACTCAAAGAGGGAAACCTGCACTTTTTGATAAATTCACACGAGCAAAGGCGGCTATTTCAGGTGGTGCCGATCTTGTAGTCGAACTACCTTTTTGTTTCGCCTGCGGTCCTGCGCAGTTTTTTGCAGAAGGGACCCTTTCTCTTTTTGAAAAAAGCGGCGTTGTTCGTTCAATGTGTTTTGGAAGCGAAACGGGAAGTTTGAATGAAGTTAGCAAAGCAAGTGTTGCAAGCGATGTAGATATAAAACCTTTTCTTGAAAAAGGTATGTCCTATCCTGCAGCCTATGCTGCCGCAAGCAAAAATATTCCATCAACTCCCAACGACATTTTGGGCATGGAATATGTCCGCGCTATAAAAAAACTTTCTTCTGCAATCAAACCCATTGTTATAAAACGCAAAGGCGCTTCCTATCATTCAGATGATTTAACCTCTTGTTTCGCAAGCGCCTCGGCAGTGCGCAAATTGTTTGAAGAAGAAAATTTAAGTGAAATTTCAAAGCATTTACCCAAAGATGTGTTTGAGCTTTTATCAGCAGCCTTTTCCAAAGGAGATTATATTGTCACTTCCTCACTTGACAGTTTTCTTATAGGAAAAATTCGTACCACCCCCCATCTCCTTAAAGACTGCGCTTATGTTGCAGAAGGACTGGAAAACAGGTTCTACGACTGTGCTATGCAGACCGGCAGTATTGACGGGCTTATTGAAAAAGTTAAAACCAAGCGATATACCTATCTCAGGCTTTCCCGGATTGCAGCGGCTTTTATGGTGGGTATGACAGAAAGCACGCTTTCCTCTTTCATTTTAAACGGACCGGGCTATATCAGGGTGCTTGCAGCAAATTCTACAGGCAAAAAAATTCTGTCCGAAATGAAAAAAACTTCTGTTCTTCCTATAATAACAAACGCCGGAGATTACAAAACTCTTCCCGACGTTGCCGCACGGATGTTTGAACTGGACTGCACCGCCACCGACCTCGCATCCCTGACAAAGAAAAACCCTGCACTGCGCGTTGGCAGGCAGGATTTTGGAAAACTTAATCTTTTTTCAGACTGACAGCAACTCCGTCTCCTATCGGAATGACAGAGGTTGTGAGTCCGGGATGGTTTGAAATGGTTTCGAGATATTCTTTCAGGTTTCTTATTATAGTACGGTGTTTCCGCGGGATAAACCCCTGCTCCGCCACCGTCCCACGATAGAGAATGTTGTCTGAAACCAAAAGCCCTCCTTTTTTCAGAAGCTTCAGGCATTTAGGCAGGAAATTGTTATACTGCCCTTTTGCCGCATCAACAAAAATAATATCATACATGTCTGTTAACCGGTCAAGCACATCCAGTGCGTCCCCTTTTAGCAGACTAATTTTTTTCTCGTTACCCGACCTTCTGATGTTAACTTGCGCCCGGTTTGCTCTTTCCTCATCCGTTTCTATTGTCGTAACAGAAAGATTTTCGGAAAAACCGGAAAAGAGAATTGAAGAATAGCCTATTGCGGCACCTATTTCCAGCAGTTTTTCTGCTCCCGAAAGTTCACATAAAAGCCGCATAAGTTGTGCAACCTCAGGTGAGATGATGGGTATATACTCTTTAAGCGCCTGTTCTTCCAGCTCTTTTAAAATGCCGGTGTTTTCTTTTATGAGCGACCTTATATACTCGGTTATGACGGGTGTTGCTATGCTGTCATCAAACATAATTTTACTCCTGTTTTTGCAAATGCTCGTTGTAGGTTTTGGAGAAAGAGTTCACTCCGCCCTCCTCTGCCGAAAAATAGAAATAGTCTGTCTCAGCAGGATATATGGCAGCCACAATCGCCTGTTTGCCAGGCGATGCAATAGGTCCCGGCGGAAGTCCTTTATATAAGTAGGTATTATAGGGCGAGTCAACATTTATATCCTGATAGGTCAGTCTGTCTTTTGGTTGTTTGGTGACGTATATAACAGTTGCGCAGGATTCAAGATAGCTGAATTCGTTGCTTTTTAATCTGTTATGGAAAACAGAAGAAATTTTGTCAAGGTCTGTTTTTCCCTCTTTTTCTATTATGGAAGCAAGTGTCACCATCTGATGAATTGAAAAACCCATTTTTTTCGTCTGTTCTCTCATCTTCTTGTCGTAAATTTTGTCAAATTGTGACAGACACACGTCTAAAACCTGGTGTGCCGACATACCCTTGTCCATAAAATATGTTTCGGGGAAAATATATCCCTCAAGCCGTCTTTCGTCAGGAGGAAGTTCATCGGTTATAAACTCATAATCAAATTTTCCGTGTTTTATTTCTTCAAAAAATTCCTGCTCGGGAATATTCAGTTTTTCCGCAAAAACCTTAACAATGTCCACAAGCTCATACCCTTCGGGGATTGTCACTTTCACGGTAGACTGTGCCGCAAGCAGCTGATTTTTTATCCGTCCGTAGCTCATCTTTGAAGACACTTTAACCGTTCCGCTCTGCACCCTGGAGGATGCACCGCTAACCTTCAATACCGCTTTCATTATAAGTTTGCTTTTGATTATTCCCTCGTCGGCCAGCTGCTCTATTACACTGTTCGCAGATTCTCCGTCGGCAATAACAATTTCTTTTTCAACCTTTTTCACAAATAAACCGTTTATACCGAAATACAGACAAACAACCAGAACTATTGCAACCGCCGCATAAACAAGCTTTTGTTTCTTCATACATTTCTTCCTATATTACTGAAATATTTTATTCTGTCGTCAAGAGATTTATATTCGCTTTTGATTTTTGATGAAAACATTGCATTATCAAGATTTTCAGTAGCCGCTTTTTCGTGGCCGATAAGCGCCCATGTTGCTTCTTTTAAATGATCAAACATAGGGTCGCGCTGAGCAAGACAGATAAAAGACTGTCTCGGTGTGTTGATGTCCTCACCGCTAATCTGGAAAAGCTGATGTTTTTCGCAAAGCGCCTGAACCTTTTTTATCTGCTCAGTAGTATTTCTTGACGGCATATATGTAACCGCATTAAACCCGATTTTTGTTATTTCTTCAAAAAGCTCTTCTATAAAATCATCTTCAAACTTCTGTGTTTTCTTATCCCCTGTAACAGAGTTCCCAACATCGCCCAGATATGCATACGCTAAAATTGCACCTGTTTCTTCTGCAAGTTTAACAATTTCCGTAACATCGGGGCACTCGTCTGTTGCGGGAACATAAAACTTTTCAACAAGGTCGCTTTTAAGTGCTCCCAAAAGGTCGTATTCATAACAGTCATTTTCGGTGTCAAGAAGAAAACCCTCAATTTTTGAAGAAAGTTTTATTCCCATTTCATCTTTAAGGAAAGAAACAATTTTTTCTCCTTTTCCATACTTTTCAATAAGTTTTAAGCTCAGGGCAAACAAAATATGTCTTTCGGTTACGCTACCCCACTCTTTAAGCATTGAAATTGCCACTATATCTTTGTCAAAGTCAAGCTTAACACCATACGGCTCCATTATGGCATTGATTTTATCTGTCATTACCCTGTCTCTTTTAACTCTTGCCTCTGTCACCTTTTTGAAAAAGTCTTTCACTTTTTCTATCTGTGTGTGCGGAACACCGTGCAATGTAACATAAGCCACTTCGTCCTGATCGGGATTATTAAGCTTTCTGCCGGAAAGAGCAGTATTTTTCATACTGACACGAACCTCTGTGCCTATTGTTGCTGCAATTCCCACAATTTCCGCCGCTTTTAGAAACTCCTCCGCCCCGGAAATCGAGTCATGGTCCATAATGCCCGCCGTGGTCAGCCCCGACATGTACGCCATCCATACTGCTTTTGTAGGAGAATAGGGCGAAAAGGAGTATGTTGTGTGAATATGATTGTTAACGTCATTGCCTCTTACGGGTTTTTCTATTTCGCCGCTGTCTATTTTTTCTTTAAGTGCTCTTATGGCATCAAGTCTTTCTTCCAATTTATTGCTATTTAATTTATCTGTCAGCATCGTTTTTTACCCCTTATTATTTGATATTTCTTGATAAAATTATATCATTCGCCAAAATTTTTGTCAATGTGTTTATTTATGATAGGTTTCACCTGCATTTATCTTAAACGCACGGTAGACCTGTTCCAGAAGAATTACCCGCATAAGCTGATG
>JAZSKF010000212.1:0-6291 GCA_045534715.1 Clostridia bacterium
CTACCAACGAATGGTATATAGAGGTATATGGTATGGATATGTCGGTTAAGTTTTCCACATCCGATCCCAACGCTTTCTACTTCACCGAAGCAATGGGTAGCGAACAGGCGTGGTGCAAGGTTATCGTTGGAAACAAACCGCAGTTCAAGACTGCAACTGCAGGAATTTTCGAATTCGGCTTTTCCGATGCCATACTTCAGATGTGGGCGTCTTTCATTCACGAAATTGAAGGAAACGAAGTAGAATTCGGTTGCTTAAGACCTGATGAAACGGTTATTTCCCACAAACTTCACACCGCGGCATTAAAATCAGAAAAAGAAAATGCAATAATAAAAATATAAGTATAAGGAGAGAAAATAAAATGCTGAGAAATATTTCACGCTCACTTGCCGACCTTCTCGGAAAAGAATATATGGACGCCGTAAAAACTGTTGCGGTTGAGGTGTGCGGCATGGACCCGGACGAAGCTGATGCACTGATAAACGAAAAGGTTGACTTTTTCCCGGAAGATTATGTAGCTCGTATGGATGAAATGGCAAAACGTACAGGTGAGAAGATTGTTACATCTTTTGAAGACAATCTTGACGGTGCGCCAACCGACTCTTTCAAGAAAGCGGCTCATTCAAATATGGCTCCCATAGGCGGTATCGGCTGTACCCGTATTGGTCAGGACGGCCGTGCATACCTTGTTGCCAAGAGTGAGCACTACCATGCGTCGCTTGGTCACAATTTCCCCGGCTACAAACTCATTACCAACGCACGTAAGCTGGGAATTCTCAATGCTACACACAACAATACAAGAGGTTACATAACCCGTCTTTGCGAACGCAGAATAATTGCTGCGGCAAACGGTGTGGACGCCGGAAACGGAGTTGAAAATATACTTGCATCAACAGGGCCGCAGGTATTAAACCGCATAATAAGCCTTGAAACAGGAAGTCTTGCAGTTGAAGCCGGCATTAAGATGATGCTTTCCCGTTTTTATAAACTGGACGACAGTTTTGCTTCACCCAAGTATGAGGGCAAAATCCCGGTGTTCCTGGTAATGGAAGACAACAAGGAGGGCTTCACTGCCAACTATCACGGTACTACAATATTTGCACAGACTTTACGCGGAATGTGGCCTACTTTCTATGAAAAATGCGAAGGCAGTGAAATCTATAAGATTGTCAGCGTAAAGAAAAACGACATTGACGATTTTGCGAAGAAGATTGAAATATACAACAGCGGTAAATACAAAACAGCAGGATTCCTGCATGAAATTATCCTTATGAACTACAGCGGAATTCGACTTACCACCGACTTTTTACAGCAGGCATACAAGCTTTGCCGTGAGAGCGACACACAGACTCTCAGCGATGAAATTCAGTCATGTATGTGGTATGACGGAATGTTCCTTTTCAGAAAATATGGGCTCACTCCCGACTTTGTTATCATTGGTAAAGGTTTCCCGGGAGGCGAATATGCTGCAAGTAAGGTTATTACAACAGCACAGGCCGACAGCCTGAACCAGTTTGGTGCTCTTGTTACCAACGGTCAGGAAGAGCTTGCAAGTCTTGCATACCTCATCACTATGGAATTCTCTGCCGCAAACGGCGACCGCATTGAAGAAATGGGCAACAAGGTTGAAGAAGCGCTCAAAGAAATTGCCGCTGAATATCCTGCACTTCTCGGTGCACCCGAAGGTCTTGGACATCTCTCGGCAATCCACTTCCACGATGTTGAAAAGGCAGCAGCCTTCACAAAACTTATGGGAAGTATGTGCGTTGATATGAGTGCACAGCTCTACAAAGCTGACTGTCCTCCTGCAGTACTGCTCAAACTGCCGCTTTTAACTGACGAGACAGTGCTTGAAGTTGTTTGCGACAGAGTGAGACAGGGACTTAACCAACTTTCTTAACAGGTAAATAACATGGAAAAAATATATTGTCTTGCGGTAGACATCGGTGCGTCCAGCGGACGTGTTATTCTCGGTTCGTTCGATGGTGGAACAATCACCACCCAGGAGCTTCACCGCTTCAAAAACGGTGCGGAAATGAGAAACGGACACCTCTGCTGGGACGTGGAGATGATGCTATGTGAAATAAAAAAAGGCATGAAAAAATGTGCAGAATTGGGGATTGCCCCAAAATCCATCGGCATTGACTGCTTTGGGGTGGATTTTGTTCTGCTTGATGAAAACATGAATGTGCTTGGTGACACTGTTGCATATCGTGACGAGCGTTCGGTAGGATACCGTGAGAATGCACCGCTTAGCGCGAACGATATATTTGCAAGAAGCGGTGTTCTCGGGGCGTGGTTCAGTTCGGTATATCAGCTGATGTATCTGCGCGAGCACACAACCCTGCTGGACAAAGCCGCACACTTTATGCAGTTGCCCGACTATCTCAATTACCGCCTTTGCGGTGTTGTCTCCAACGAGCTGACCGTGGCACAGACCAGTATGCTGGTAAACGCCCAAAGCGGTGAGTTCGACGAGGAACTGCTTGAAAAGCTGAACATTCCAAAAGAAATATTCAAAAAGATTTCCCGTCCTGCGTCCATTATCGGACGGCTTTCTCCCGAGGTTGTATCCGAAACAGGAATTGACTGCGTTGTGGTACAGCCCTGTGAACATGACACCGTGTCAGCCATGGCAGCGGTGCCGAGAAGTGAAGGGGAGGACTGCATCTTCATAAGCTCCGGCACATGGTCAATGATAGGCACTTTCATTCCTCGTCCCATGATAAACGAAAAAGTAGCAGAAACAGGGTACACCAATATGTATCTTGCCGAAAATATCACGGGGCTGCTTCATGGAATTACCGGACTCTGGATGGTACAGTCCATAAAAAAAGAACTTGGTGATGCATACACGTTTGATATGCTTTGTGAAATGTCCGAAAAATCTGACTACAATGTTATTATAGATGTGGACGATATGATGTTCAGTGCGCCTGAGTCGATGATTGGCGCTGTGAAACAGTATATTGCTGACCGGGGGCTCCCACAGCCGCAAGATATCGGAGATGTTATGAACTGTGTTTACCGCAGTCTAGCATCAAAATATGCAGAAAATGTAGCAGAACTTGAAAAGCTCACAGACAAAACATACGACCGTATTTATATAGTGGGCGGCGGATCAAAGGATAGCTACCTCAACCGTCTTACTGCCGAATTTTCCGGTAAACATGTTCTTGCCGGACCTTCTGAAGCAACTGCTATCGGAAACATTGCTGCACAGCTCACGGCACACGGAATATTTAATAATCTGGGAGAGGCAACAAAAGCTGTCAGCCGACCTGTCCGGGTAAAATAAAACAACAAAAAAGGTCAACGAAGTTCGTTGACCTTTTATAGTTAACAGGGTAATATTAAACCAAAACCACATCAATACCAAGTTTGCGGAACTTTTCGATTTCCTCTTTTGGTGCCTTGCTATCGGTGATAATTTTTGAAATTTTGTTCAGATAGCCGATGGTGGTGAAATGTATCTTGCCTATTTTGCTGTGGTCGGCAACCACAATGACTTCTCTTGCGCGTTTTATCATGGCGATATTGATGTCTGTCTCAAAAGGCTGGTCGCTGGTAATGCCGTTTTGTGAGTCTATACCGCACACCGCCAGAAACAGCTTGTCTACGTTGAATTTGTTAAGCTGAGTTATAGCTTCCACGCCGTATGTCGACCCGGTTTCGTTGTTGAAGTTTCCGCCAATAAAAACAGTTTTCACATTCGAATGTTCTTTAAGCTCGTTGGCAATATAAATCGAATTTGTCACTGCACAAAGATTGATATTTTCGGGCAGAAAACGTGCCACCTGAAGAGTGGTGGTTCCGGCATAGATAAGCACGGCCTCCTCCGGCATTACAAGCTTTGCCGCATATTTTCCGATTTTCTCTTTTTCTTCAAGGTTTTTTGTGGTACTGATTTCAAATTTATCCTTAATACCGCGTTGCTTGAGCAAAGCTTTCCCAAACTGCCTAGTAACAAGCGAATTGCGTTCAAGAAAAATAAGGTCGTTGCGGACAGTTACAGCAGAGACATTGAAGAAATTGCGGATGTAATTGACATCCAAAACTTTTTCTTTCTGAAGCATTTCATATAATTTCGTTCGACGTTCTTCAGTTGTCATTATGGGATCACCTCCGTCAGCATAAAGTCGTATTTTAAATATTATACTGTATAATAACAAAAATGTCAAATAAAGAATAAAAAAGTTTTAAAGCGCGTGCGCGAAAAACAAGAAATTTTATTGACAATACAAGCATTAAGTGATAAAATAAAAATAAGCAAATAACAAGCAAAAATTTATTTAAAATTAACAAATAAATTATAAAGGAGAAAGATATGGATCCAAGAATACACATAGGAATAGATAACTGCTTTGCAATTAAACGCTGGACAAAACCTGCCGACTGGGCACGGGTTGTCAGCGAACTTGGCATGAAATACATTGAAGTAGTGCCAGACCTTGAAGCCGAACCGCTGCTCACTCCCGATGATTATCGCCGTGATTGGGTAGACAATGTGTGCGAGGCAAAGGCTAAATATGGGGTAGAAACTGTGATGATCTATTCCAACAATACCACCTACGATACTATAGGGTTTGCACATCCCGACAAACGCGTACGAGACAGCATTGTTGACCGTTGGTTTGAAAACTTCTGCCAGTTGGCTGAAGGAATAGGCGCCGATATCGGCTATTTTGTGCACGGTCTTCCTGAGGATATCCTGTTCGACCGTGAAAAACGCCTGATTGCACAGGAAAATGTTATTGACTGTATGTCTCGACTCAACCGCATCGCTGAGCGTCATGGTGTTGGCAAAGTGGCACTTGAACAGATGTATACTCCACATCAGCCACCGTTTACCATCGACACTATGATAAAACTGATGCAGACCATAAAGCGCACATCGGGCAAACCTTTGTATGTTACCGAAGACGTTGGACATCACTGTCCGTTCTATTTAAGACCGGATGCTGATGCGCTCAGGAAAGCATACGAACGCTACAGAAAAGACGGCTATATCGGAGCATGGCTGGGTTCAAGAGAGGCGATTGAACTGTTCAAAGCTGAAAAGGGCGAAAAGTTGTCTGACGACACCATAAAGGCTATTGAAGAAGAAATGGACAAAAACCCCGGAATGTTCTCAACCCCGCGTGACAATGACTGCTACGAATGGTTGAAAGAGCTGGGTTGTTATTCGCCTATCATACATATGCAACAGACCAACGGAAGCTTCTCGTCCCATGCGGGTTTCTCGCCTGAAAATAATGCGACCGGTAAGATTCATCCCATTAAGGTTTTAAAAGCTATCAAGGAAAGCTACGAAAAAGCTGAGCTCTGTGATATGCCCGACCGTGTAGAAGATATATATCTCATCCAGGAAGTATACATGAGCACTAAAGAAGTGGGCTATCAGGGACTCTGGCGAATCAAGGAAAGCACAGATTATCTGCGTCGATTCATACCCGAAGACGGCATGAGACTGAGCGAGCTGCTTAAGCGTGCCGAAACAATTGGAGAGTAATATTATGGAGATAAAACAGTTGGAAGAAAAGTTTGCGAAGTTTAAAGCGGAAAACGAAATCTTCGACATAAACTGTTGTCTCACCGGATATGCAGACAGAACTCTGGAAGAACTGCCCATAGCGCCGGAGACATATTTTGGCGAAGGTGTTGATAAGATGGTGCTGACATCCACCCTCTGCTCCACCGTACTGTACAACGAGGGCAACGAGATGGTTTTTGACGTTGCTGCCGGGGATGAAAGAATCTATGCTTCTCCGGTCATAGTTCCGGAGATGGACCTGGGAGGAAAAAACTTTGCGTCAGTGCTGGACTTGATGCTTGGGAGAAAAACCGCTATTGTCCGTATGTATCCGAAAGAACACAAGTATCCGCTTCGCAAATGGTTATTAGGAGATATTCTTGGCGAGCTTGAAAGACGTCGTGTGCCGCTGATGATCTGGCATACTCAGGCAGACTGGAATGACTTTGCCGAAATCGCCGAAGCCTATCCGAAACTGCCCATAATAATTGAAGGCAGCGACCAGAAAACGGTTTACCACGTCAGAAGTATTATGGGAATTTGTGAAAAATTTAAAAACACTTACCTTGAAATGCACAACTTCAGTCAGTACGATTTTCTGCCCTATGCCCTTAAACATATAGGAGCAGATCGTCTGCTGTTTGGTTCGCGTTCTCCGTTCAACGATATGAACGGTCCGCTTTACCAGATAATGATGAGTGCTGATGATTCGCAGAGAAAGCTTATTTTAAGTGATAATATGAAAAGACTTATAAATG
>JAZSKF010000011.1:0-5772 GCA_045534715.1 Clostridia bacterium
TAATGACCGTTTATATGTCTTTTATTCACTGTAGAAACAATCGTCTTTCCATTTAACAACGTTTGTATCTATGTATTCCCAAATTTTCTGATAGTCATTTTCCCCACGGATTATATGGTCGTGGTATGAGCGTTGCCAGATAGGGTAACCAATTTCCCTTGTTACCATTGTTTTTAATGAACGAATAACATCCACAACACCTCTCGTAGGGGACGATGCCCTCATCGTCCCGTGAAGAAATATAATCAAATGAATATGATTCGGCATAATGATAAATTTATCAACCGTTACATCCTCATATTTAACGTCTATATTTTTTATGTACTTATCGCACACCAAACCGTCATCTAACAACCTGTTTTGCGGAACGATGTGGGCATCGTCCCCTACAATATGTGATAAAAGTTGTTTTCTGTCCTTTGTGCATATGGTAACAAAATATGCACCGGGTGTGCTATAATCATATCCTTTTAACCTTGTCGGTTTTCGTTTTGGCAAATCCATTTTAATCCCCTAATTTTGTTTTCTTACCAGAGCATAATCGTCGCCGTTCTGCCAATAGGAACAATTAAAATTGGCGCCGGTCATAAACCGCATCATTTCATCCTCGTCGAGACTAACATTGCAGACATAGCAGTCCCAGTCCTCGTCATATTCAAAGTGTGCACAGGTTTCACAAATTTTCGCCATAAAATTACCTCAAAAAGCATTTTTTATATGATTTATTTCCGGCTTTTCCTCTCCCAAAACCTCGACAACGTCAAACCTGGCGTTGCCTTTGTAATGCTTTTTCATAATATAAATATTTGCTGTGTTTCTGAGTTTTCTTTGCTTGTCTTTTGTTACAAACTCTGCCGGCCTGCCATAGCTGTCCGATTTTCTTTGTTTGACTTCGGTAAAAACAAGCATATCTTTATCAACGCTTATAATATCAATTTCTCCGCATTTCTGCCGCCAGTTTTTTTCAAGCACTCTGTGACCATGTTGTATAAGATATGCCGCCGCCATATCTTCGCCGAAATTAAGTCCTTTTTTGGAGAAAAGTCGTTCTTTAATCCACTTAAGCAAGATAAAACATCGCAGCTGTTTTTGCCACGCCTCCAAAAACGTCAATATAGTAGAAGATTATAAGTATCGCCAGCGAAGCCGCAAGACAAATAAGCCAAAGGCGCGAGTTAACTCTTCTTTTAAACAGGGAAACAAAGAGCATAACCACGCAAAAAACAAAAAACAAAAAACAAAAAGGCTAGTGTTCCTATAAATTTAATCATTTTTTCACTCTCCCTTGTTTTTATTATACTATTTGCAAAAGTGGCTGTCAATATATTATTTTTTTGCCAAAAACTATTGATTTTTAATGTAAAATATTATATAATATCGGTAATTATATTTCTTAGGAGTGATTACCATGGATAAGGAAAAAGTTATTACCAAAATAACGGATGTCGGTGTTGTTGCAGTTGTTCGTGCAGAAAGCAGCGATAAGGCAATCCGTATTGCCGATGCGTGCATAGAAGGCGGCATTCCTGCCATTGAGCTCACTTTCACAGTTCCCAGGGCTCATAAGGTTGTAGAAGACCTTGCTGCCAAATATTCTAACGGAGAAATAATTCTTGGCGCAGGAACTGTTATGGACAGCGAAACAGCAAGAATTGCTCTTCTTTCGGGTGCTGAATACATAGTTAGCCCCTATTTTGACCTTGAAACTGTTAAAACTTGTAACAGATACCGTGTTCCCGTTATGCCGGGTGCAATGACCATTAAAGAGGTCGTTTCTGCTATGGAAGCAGGTGCAGACATTGTTAAAATCTTCCCGGGCGACCTTTTTGGTCCAAAAATCATCAAAGACATAAAGGGACCTATTCCCTATGCCAAGATGATGCCTACAGGCGGTGTTGATGTTGACAATGTTGACCAGTGGATTAAAGCGGGTGCAGTTGCAGTAGGTGCAGGAAGCTCTCTTACAGCAGGCGCAAAAACAGGCAACTACAAAGCCGTTGCAGATACAGCAAAGCGTTTTGTTGAAGCGGTTAAAGCAGCAAGAGCAAAATAGAAAGGAAAGTATAAATCATGACAAAAAAAGCAGTTACATTTGGTGAAATAATGTTAAGACTTCAGACACCGACAAATTTAAGATTCATTCAGGCTCAGACCCTTGAATCTACTTTTGGCGGAGGCGAAGCAAACGTTGCGGTTTCTCTCGCCAACTACGGCATTGACGCATCTTTTGTTACAAAACTCCCCGCAAACCCAATCGGCGACTGGTGTGTAGCAGAAATTAGAAAACACGGTGTTGACACTTCAAAAATTGCCCGCGGCGGCGAAAGAGTCGGCATCTATTTTGCAGAGAAAGGTGCTTCTCAGAGAGCGTCAAACGTTGTTTATGACAGAGCACATTCTTCAATTGCTACAGCAGAAAATGCTGATTTTGACTGGGATGCTATTTTTGAAGGCGTGGAATGGTTCCATTTCACAGGCATCACTCCGGCAATTTCCGACGCTGCTGCTGAGGTTTGCCTCTGTGCTCTTAAAAAAGCTAAAGAACACGGTGTAACAGTAAGCTGTGACCTCAACTTCAGAAAAAAACTCTGGACAAGCGAAAAAGCTTGCAAAGTTATGTCCGGTCTTATGCCCTATGTTGATGTTGCTATCGCCAACGAAGAAGATGCAGAAAAAGTTTTTGGCATCAAAGCTTCTGCAACAGATGTTACTTCAGGTGAAATCAACCACGAGGGCTATAAAGACGTTGCAAAACAACTTGCTGATAAGTTTGGCTTTAAATATGTTGCAATCACTCTTCGTGAAAGCCACAGTGCTTCTGCTAACGGCTGGTCAGCAATGCTCTACGACGGAAAAGAATATTACTTCTCCAAAAAATATGAGATTTCTCATATTATTGACCGTGTAGGCGGCGGCGACTCTTTCGGCGGCGGTCTTATCTATTCGCTTATGAACAACTATACTCCGGACGATGCTATTAACTTTGCAGTTGCAGCATCCTGTCTGAAACATACAATCGAGGGTGACTTCAACCTTGTCAGCGTTAAAGAGGTTGAAACTCTTATGAAGGGCGACGGCAGCGGCCGAGTTCAGAGATAACAATTAAAATTTTAAAGCGGGTGCTGTATCGCAATATCTATAATACGATACAGCCCCTTGCTTATTGGTGACGTTATGGATAATTTTGAAGGAATTGTTTCGGAAATTATTTTTAGTAATTCGGATAACGGCTACGCCATATGCGACTTTGTTTCGGGCGATGAAAATTTTGTTATAACCGGCTCAATGCCTTTCGTTTCCGCCGGCGACAAACTTCGCGTTTCGGGCAGTTGGGTTAATCATATTGAATATGGCGAGCAGCTGAATGTGAAATATTTTGAAAAGCTTGTTCCTGAAAGCAGCGAGGAAATTTTCCTCTATCTTGCTTCGGGTACCATTTCCGGCGTTAAAGAGGCAACCGCCAAACGTATAATAGACCGTTTCGGCGAGGACTCTTTAAATATAATCCGCGACTGTCCGGAAAAGCTTGCCGATATTAAAGGCATTTCCGAGCAAAAAGCTATCTCCATACACAACCAATACATTCAGCAGATAGACATTCAGCAAATTATATCTTTTTTCGGGCAGTATGGCATAAATGCCACTCTTGCATTTAAAGTGTATAAACAGTTTGGCAGCTCTTCGGTTGACAGAATAAAAGCAAACCCCTACTGTGTATGCGAAATTTCGGGAATCGGGTTTAAAACTGCCGACCGGATTGCATATTCAATGGGTTTTGCGGAAAATTCTCCCGAAAGAACGTCTGCGGCGATAATTCACGCCCTTTCCGAAGCTGTACTTCATGGTCACACATATTTGCCCTACCAGATGCTTGTGTCTTCTGTTTTTGAGATAACCGCTTCTGACAAAGAGCTTATCTCCCAGCAAATTTCTTTTCTTACTGTGCAAAACAAAATTAACCGCTACACTCTCCCTGACTCAACAGAGGTTTACTATCTGCCTGCTTTTCTTGCAGCGGAAAAAGGGTGTGCGGAAATTCTGACAGAGCTTGCAAACTCACCGGCAAAAAAAATCCCTTTTACAAACGAGGATATTGTCGGAGATATAACTCTGGCAGACAAACAAATTGATGGTGTCCGTGCCGCTTTGGAAAACAGTCTTGTTGTTATAACAGGCGGTCCGGGAACAGGGAAAACAACTCTTCTTAACACCATAATCTCAATTATGAAAAAAACCGGGCTTGATATTGCGCTTTGTGCTCCCACCGGCAGAGCGGCAAAACGCATGAGTCAGCTTTGTAACATAGAAGCCAAAACCATTCACCGTCTGCTTGAGATGGGCTATTCGGAGGACGACTCCAAAATGGTTTTCGGCAAAAACGAATATAATCCCATTGAAGCAGATGTTGTTATCTTGGACGAAATGTCTATGGTGGACATTTTGCTTATGTACCATCTTCTCAAAGCTCTTCCGAAAAAATGCAGGCTGATCCTCGTGGGTGACAGCGACCAGCTTCCCTCGGTTGGCGCAGGAAATGTTCTTAAAGATATTCTTTCATGTGGGAAAATTAAAAACACCCGTCTTACTGAAATTTTCAGACAGTCGGACCAAAGCATGATTGTGCAGAATGCGCACAACATAAACGCCGGCTTTTATCCTGTCTATAACGGACCGGATACTGACTTTTTCTTTCTTGGCAGACCCCATCCGGCAGATGCCGCAGCTGAAATTGTACGCCTTTGCTCAAAAAGGCTTCCCACATATTTAAACAGTTCTCCTTTCGACTGCGTTCAGGTTATATGTCCTTCCAGAAAAGGTAATCTGGGAACAGAAAACCTAAACACTCTTCTTCAAAAAGAATTGAACCCTCCTTCAAAAGACAAAAAAGAGTTAAAGCGCAATGGTTTTGTTCTTCGTGAGGGGGATAAAATAATGCAAATTCGAAATAATTATGATATGGATTGGTACACCGAAAGCGGTTATGTCGGCTCAGGAATTTTCAACGGCGATATGGGAACTATCGAGCAGATAGATGTCCGCGCGGGTTTTGCAAGGATTTTGTTTGACAAAGAAAAAATTGTCGACTATCCTTTTGACCAGTTGGAAGACCTTGAACTTTCTTATGCAATAACTGTTCATAAAAGTCAGGGCAGCGAATTTCTTGCTGTTGTTATTCCAATGCACCAATGCCACAAAAATCTTATGAGCCGAAATCTTTTTTATACTGCAGTTACAAGAGCCAAAAAGCTAGTTGCTCTTGTAGGCAGAGAAGATGTTGTTCAGTTTATGACCGACAATAATTACGAGGATTTAAGATACAGTGCTCTTGGAATAAGACTGTCGGAAGGTTATAATATATGAAGTTTTTAGACTATATGTCAGACATACTTTTCCCGCCAAAATGCATATATTGCGGCGAGCTTTTACCCCTGGGAACCCGCCCCATGATTTGCCGCAAATGTTTTGATGTTGTGCCTCTTTACAACATACGTTGCGGAAAATGCGGCGGCGTGATAACCTATAACAGCGGCAGACCCGAATGTCTTTCCTGCAAAGCTGCCGGCAGATATTTTGACGGCGTTTTTTCTGCTTCAATTTATCACAACAATTTAAGAACTGCAATTTTAAAATATAAGTTTGGTGCACAGCCCTACATGGCAAAAACTCTTTGTCATTTTACAGTTTGCGGTCTTAAAAAGCTCGGCGTTTCGGCAGACTTCGTTTTAAGTGTTCCGCCCGACCCGGCCAGGCTTTCACGTAGAGGGTTTGATT
>JAZSKF010000048.1:0-2482 GCA_045534715.1 Clostridia bacterium
TGATATATCTTATCAAAGTTTTAGGAATAGATGAATTAACTGTATACATTGATATATGGTTTTCGTTATATGTGGTAAAACCAAGCGCAAGTTCAGACAGGTCCCCTGTGCCGATAACTATTCCGCCCTCCATATTCGCAATATCCATAAGAACCTGTGTACGTTCTCTGGCCTGTGCATTTTCATAAGCAACATCATAGTCAGTGAGAGAATGGTCAATGTCTTTAAGGTGAGAGGAAACGGTTTCCCCAATTTCAATAGTCTTAAATCTGACACCTAATTCGTCGCACATCTTTTCTGCGTTGCTCTTTGTGCGTTCTGTTGTTCCAAAACATGGCATGCTCACAGCTACAATGTTCGAAAGAGGTATCGAAAGCTTTTTATGTGCCATAACAGTTACCAAAAGTGCAAGACAGGAATCAAGCCCGCCGGAAACACCTATTACTGTAGTTTTGCAACCTGTATGTTTAATTCGTTTTGCAAGTCCCGACGCCTGAATGGACAAAATTTCCACACAGTTTTTGTCTCTTTCGGTTATTTTTTCCGGAACAAAAGGCAATTTTGAAAGTTGTCGTGTCAGATGAGTATCAGTAACTGCAATATCAAACATTACAGTTGTACATTCTGGTGCAGTAACATCAGAAAAAGTATTGAATCTGCGTCTTTCGCAGGAAAGTTTGTCCACATCAATTTCAGAAATGAGCATATTTGCTTCAAAAAGCTGGCTTTGAGCAAGAAGATTTCCGTTTTCGGCTATAATATTATGAGCTGAAAAAACCAAATCCGATGAAGATTCGTGGTCTGATGCGGAAGCAAATACATAGCCGCAATTAAGCTTTGCAGATTGCATTTTCACAAGAGAACGTCTGTAATCAGCTTTACCCAGAATTTCGTTGCTTGCAGCAGGGTTTGCAATAATTGTCGCACCTGCAGCTGCAAGATTAACTGACGGAGAAATAGGAGACCACAAATCCTGACAAATTTCGACACCAATACAAAACTCAGGTATTTCTCTGCACTTAAATACAATATTTTTCCCAAAAGGATATTCATTTCCGTCAAAAACAAAAGTGCTATTTTTTTCCGGAGCTTTTGTAAAATAGCGACTTTCGGAAAATTCATTATAATCAGAAAGGCATGATTTGGGGACAAATCCAAGAACCGTACCATTGAGTAAAACTGCAGCACAATTATAGATGAGGTTGTTTTTTACAACAGGCAACCCAACAACACAAACCATTTCAACTCCGCGCGAGGCTTTTACAATTCTTTTGAGTCCTGTAAGCGCAGCCGCAAGAAGAGTGTTTTGAAAAAATAAATCCCCACATGTGTAGCCAGTAATTGCAAGTTCAGGGAAAACAAGAAGGTTAACACCTTCTTTTGATGCATTTTTTATTTCATTTACTATTTCCGAAACATTGTAATCGCAATCTGCAACTTTAAGCGCGGGTGAAACCGCAGCTGATTTAATAAAGCCGAAACGCATAAAATACAAGGCCTTTCTGTCCGCAATATTTTTTATGATTTATTTGCGGAACAAAATAAATCATATTATCTGAATTTTAAAAGCATTACATCCGGGTTTGCAAAGAGGCGGAAAGGAATGGTGCTGACTCCAACCCCGTGCGAAATGTAGAGTTTTGTTTTTCCGACTTTCGCCACTCCCCTGTAATATTTTTTGCAGCCTGAAGGTAATAAATACTCACTAATCGGCCCAAGAAAAATCTGGCCACCATGCGAATGACCTGAAATCTGGACGTCAATGTCAAATTTCGAAGCAGTATCCACCACATCAGGCTGATGGGATAACAAAATCTTAAAATCATTTTTTCCGGCAATCGACACCGGTGTTTTTATATCCGGTACATTATTGTTGCTTTCCTTAAGTCCAATAAGCACAGTATCTTCCGATAAACGAACCGCTGTGTTCTTAAGAATTGTAAAACCGCTTAAGGTAAGTGCCGCAACAGAAAACTCTTTAACCGTTGACATACAATAATCATTATTCCCCAAAACAGCAAATTTACCATATACCGGCTTAAGCTTCGAAAGAACCGATACAACCTCTTTTAACAACGGGGTATTGTTGTGCTGCGCTTTATCAACTAAATCTCCCGCAAAAAAAACATAGTCGGGATGCAGGGAATTTATTTTATCAATACATTTTTCAAGCTGAGCCACACTAACAAAAAAACCAATATGAACATCCGAAAAAACCGCAATCGTTTTGCCCTGAAGCGAATAGGGTGCATTCGGAACGATTATTCTTCTTACGTTTAATGTTTTTGTTTTATAAAAAGAATAAATCGCAATAAGTAAAATCAGAACAAATAATACAATATACATTACTGAATTATCTCTGTAATGATAAACTGTTCATTTACAATTTTATATTTGAAAGAAAGAATACTTCCCACCGCAAAACCATAGGAAGAAAACTTGTCAGCAAGCTCGGGCGAAAGCTTACAAATCTGGAGAATCG
>JAZSKF010000107.1:0-3921 GCA_045534715.1 Clostridia bacterium
ATATATTATTCCTGGTCGGAACCTTTTGACACGATGAGATTAACAATGATACCAAGAATCAATGCACAAGCAACAGAAGTGATTGTGATCTGACCGAAGTTAAGTGTGAGACCACCGATGCCGGCAATTAAGATTGTTGAAACAACAAATAAGTTTTTGTTGAGGTTTAAGTTAACGCTCTGTACCATCTTAAGACCGGATACTGCGATGAAACCGTAAAGAGCCATACAAACGCCGCCCATTACGCAAGAGGGGATAGAGTTAACAAATGCAATGAAAGGTGAAATGAAGGCAATTATGATTGCCAGGATTGCTGCTGTGATAATTGTGTAAACAGAAGCATTTTTTGTGATAGCAACACAACCAACTGATTCACCGTATGTTGTATTAGGACAACCCCCAAAGATAGAACCGAGGAAAGAACCGATGCCGTCACCAACAAGTGTTCTGTGGAGACCGGGGTCTTCCAGAAGGTCTGTTTCGATGATTGAAGAAATGTTTTTATGGTCTGCGATATGTTCTGCAAATACAACGAAAGCAACAGGAACATAAGCTACTGCGATTGTGCTTATGTACGCTCCGTTTAATTCACCAATTCCACCGAATGCTGTGAGGAATGTGAAGTCGGGAACTGAGAAGAAGGTGTTTAATGTAACACCGTTAGCAAACAGTGCTTTAAGAGGTTCAAGGTTAAGAATTCTTAAAGCATCAGTGCCTGTTGCGTTGCCGATTAAAGTGAATACCAAAGCTGCTGCATAACCGCCGAGAATACCGAAAATGAAAGGTATCAGCTTGGCTGTCTTTTTGCCGTAAACAGAGCACAGGATTGTAACTATAAGAGTGATAAGACCACAAAGAACTGCAATCAGCGGAGAAGCCGCAACATCAGGAATGCTTCCTTTTGTGAGGTCGCCGATAGCGTTGCCTGCGAGTGAAAGACCTATGATTGCAACTGTAGGTCCAATAACTGCTGCGGGCATAAGTTTGTTAATCCAGTTAACGCCGGCAAATTTAACGATGATAGCGATAACAACATAAACAAGGCCTGCAAAGAGTGCACCGATGATGAGACCCAGATAGCCAAGGCTCATTGACACGCCGCCTGCGAAAGCTGCAAACATAGAACCGATGAATGCAAATGAGGAACCAAGAAAAACGGGGCTTTTTGCTTTTGTGCAAAGAACATAGAACAGTGTGCCTATACCTGCACCAACAAGGGCTGCAGCAGGGCTCATGCCGTTACCGATAATAACCGGTACAACGAGTGTAGCTGTCATAATTGCAAGAAGTTGCTGGATAGCAAAAATGATCAGCTGACCAAATTTCGGTTTGTCTTTTACGCCATAGATAAGTTTCATTAGATGATCCCCTCTCAAATTTTTGTTCAGATAAATATAAATTAAAAAATCTATCTACAAAAATTTTACTATTTTAGACACGTTTTGTCAATAGTGCATAAGAAAAGAACTGAAAAATATCGTTGCTGAGAATTGACTATCTGTGAAGTATATGTTATAATTGACACATATGGGATTTTATTTAATAAAATCCCTGAAGCCTTTCGGCTTTTACGGTCTTTGACCGCTGTGTCAATTGACGGCGTCGCAAAAATGCCCTTGCAAGCAAGCATTTTTACTCCTGGTAAAATGATTTTGTGGCATCTAAATTGTTCACTAATTCCATAATTGATACATTGAACAAAACAGAGCTAACCTCAGGATTGAGAGATATAAAATGGAAAAGTATAAACTTACCAAAACGGCTTGTTATCTGACGAGTATGACAATGTCTGTCGCAGCAAATTTATCGCCGCTATTATTTTTGACCTTTAAAGAGATGTATGGTGTTTCTTACACCTTGCTGGGACTCCTTGTAGCAGTTAATTTTTTTACACAACTGCTCATTGATTTGATATTCACATTTTTTGATAAATATTTTAACATACATAAAACTGTCAGAATTACACCTTTTATAGTTTTTGTCGGTCTGGTATTATATGCAGTCTTGCCGGGTGTTTTTCCCGAAATGGCATTTTTGTGGATTATGACAGGGACGGTTGTTTTTTCTGTTGCTTTGGGGTTGAGCGAGGTTCTGATTAGCCCTGTGATTGCGGCAATTCCAAGCGATAATCCCGAACATGAGATGAGCAAACTGCACTCAATGTATGCCTGGGGTGTGGTGGGGGTAGTGCTTTTCAGCACCTTGTTCATAAAAATTTTCGGCGGCAACAATTGGATGTATCTTGCGTTGATTTGGTCAATTGTGCCACTTGCAGCTTTTTTAATGTTTCTAAAAGCAGAACTTCCTGAAATGGACCATTTTGAAAAAGGACACAAAGAAACAAAAGTTTTTAACAAAGGTATTATATTGTGCGTGCTTTGTATATTCTTTGGCGGGGCTGCAGAGTGTACTATGTCTCAGTGGGCATCGGGGTTTATTGAAAATGCCGTCGGAGTTTCAAAAATTTACGGTGACATTTTAGGTGTAGCACTGTTTGCGGTATTGATGGGTGCAGGAAGAACCTTATATTCCAGATATGGAAAAAATGTTTTTAACGTCCTGATGTTTGGAATGATTGGTGCAAGTATATGTTATTTTACGGCAAGTATGGCACTGAACCCCACAGTTGCAATTATAGCGTGTGCTTTCAGCGGAATTTGCACGTCAATGCTTTGGCCGGGCACTTTGATTTATGTTGAAGAAAAGTTCCAAAATGTAGGCGTGGCAGTTTATGCGCTTATGGCTGCAGGCGGTGATATGGGAGCATCTTTTGCCCCGCAACTTCTGGGAATTGTGTCTGACAAAGTAGGACTGACAAATTTTGCTCTCAGAATTTCAGAGATATTTAATATAAGTGCTGAGCAAGTTGGTATGAGGACAGGACTTTTTGTTGTGGGACTTTTTCCAGTTGCTGGAGTGTTTTGCATATTTTATATGAAAAAATATTTTAGAAAATTTCATAGATAAGGAGAAAACAGTGAAAACTTTCAGCCCGAAACTTTTTTCGGAACTTAAAAACTATACTATAAAAACTTTTGTGTCCGACTTGGTTGCCGGCATTATTGTGGCGATTATAGCATTGCCCCTTTCAATAGCACTTGCAATCGCATCGGGCGTTGCTCCCGAAAAAGGACTTTACACTGCAATTGTTGCAGGATTTGTTATTGCTTTTTTTGGTGGCAGCAAAGTGAACATTTCAGGACCTACTGCCGCTTTTGCCACAATTGTTGCAGGAATCGTGGCAACATTTGGTACAGAGGGGCTTGTGGTTGCAACAATTATGGCAGGCATAATTCTGATTTTAATGGGCGTGCTAAAGCTTGGAGTTTTGATAAAATACATACCTTATACAATTACAACAGGGTTTACATCAGGTATTGCAGTCACCATTTTAATAGGCCAGATTAAAGATTTTATGGGACTTACTTTCCCTGAGGGCTCTCCTGCGGTTGAAACAACAGAAAAGCTTGCTTGTGTTGTGAAATCCATTTCAACTATAAACTGGCAAGCGGTTTTGGTTGGCGTTGTCGCTCTTTTTATTATGATTATCTGGCCAAAAATTTCGAAAAAAATTCCCGGTTCTCTTATTGCTGTTGTTGCAGGAACTGTTATTGTAAGTGTATTTAAAATGAAAGTGAACACAATAGGTGACTTATATACAATTTCAAAGTCCCTTCCGCCTTTTTCGGTACCGCAGGTGAATTTTGCAATGATAAAACAGCTGGTACCCAGTGCATTCACCATTGCAATTCTGGCTGCTATTGAATCGCTGCTTTCCTGTGTTGTTTCAGACGGAATGATAGGGGACAAACATAATTCAAACACAGAACTTATTGCCCAGGGAGCAGGCAACATCTTCTCGGGCCTTTTTGGCGGAATTCCGGCAACTGGAGCAATTGCAAGAACTGCGGCAAATGTTAA
>JAZSKF010000151.1:0-10414 GCA_045534715.1 Clostridia bacterium
TCCCCTAAGGGGGAAGGCTTTTCTACAAACAAAAAAGAGACGCACTGTTGTGCGTCTCTTTATAATCAGCTTAATGCTAATTAGTTAGTTTTGTTAGCAAATGTTACGAATTCAACGATTCTTGAACCTACAACTCTTGCAAATACGATGTCGCCATCAGCACCTGTTGTAGCTTTGTCAGAGTCGAAAGAAATTTCGAACTGGCCAGCATCTTCAACACTGCCTTCGTATACATATGCATCGTAAAGTGTACCAACTACATCACTAGCAAATGTGTAAGTTTTTGCATTGCCATCAGCATCATCTTCAGCATAGATTGTGATGTTGCCGTTTTCTTTACGTTCTTTAACGTAACCTACTACAAAGCTATAGTCAACATTACCTTCAAGTTCTGCAACAACAGTATTGTTGTCAGAATTAGCGTCGATAGTGTTGAGGTAGCCGTAAGTTGCAGCTGATGTCTTAGCAACATCGCTAGCATCAATGAGAACTACGATTTCAGCAGCTTCGTTCTTGGAGTCAAGAGCGTAGAGGAGAACGTCACCTTTTTCAAAGTCAGATGCTTCATAAGAAAGTGAGCTGTCGCCGTCAACGTCAGGGTTGAATGCAGCTGCGCTCTGGCTTTCGATTGTAACTTTGCCGCTAGCTGCTGTACCATCAAATACAGTCTTCTTAACAGCTACTGTGTCTTCATCATTAATGAAGAGTGTTGTTTCTTCGCCGCCTTTAATACCTGTGAGAAGGATACCTGTGTCGCCAGCTTCATTTGTAGCGTCCATACCTTCTTCTGTTAATACGAAGAAGTTATCAGCGTAGTCAATGCCACCAGCTATACCGTAACCAAGGAGAGCACCGTAGATACCAGCATCGTCTTCGTCATATTTAGCAAGGATGTCGTAGTCATTACCGTCAACAAGTGTGTTTACAGCAACAACAGAAACATCTTTTTCTTCTGTATCAAGGTCTCTGTCACGGTAGATTGTGTTTGCAGCTAAGTTGTATATAACTGTAGCATCATCTATAAAGATGTCGCCCATGATTGCTGTATCGCCATCATATTCTTTTTCAGCACCAGTACCAGGTGTGCCAAGTACACTCACTTCAAAAGCATCTGTAACGTTCTTGAAGTAGAGTTTAGATACTTTACCTTCAGAGTTGAGGTCGTAAGCTACCATGTCGTTAACACCATATTTTGTAGAAGAACCATCAACCTTATCTAAAGCCGCACCAGGAATGTTAACTGCGTTAAATCCTGTTGCAGGAGTTGTATCGTCCCAGTCAATGTCTTTAGGTTTTACTTTAGTTGCGCCGTTGATGGAAACCTGATCAGCAAGTTCAAGTGTTTCCCATGTGCCATCTGTGTTGAGAAGTCTGATTTCAGCAGGTGTGCCGTTGTCAGCATTGTATTCTCTGATATAAGTTGCGAAACCGTATTTAACGTTTGCAGCTGTAGCAGTTGTGTCAACAGCTATGAGAACGCCTCTGTAGTTTTTGAAGAACACTGCTGTGTCGCCAAGGCTGAAGCCAGAAGAAAGTGTTGTTTTGTAAACTGTGCCGTCTACAGAAACTTTGCCTGTAGCTTTAGCTGTTACTTTACCTTCTACTCTGTCAGATACGATATAAACTTTACCGTATACAAGTTCGTCAGAAGAATTGATATAACCAGCGATGGAAAGAATGTCATCTTTTTCGATGTCAGCAAAAGAAGCAAGTTCGCCATCTTTGTAGATTTCGAATGCCTGGTCTTCAGCTGTTTCATCGAGGATAACCTTAGAACCTATATTCTGGTTGTTTGAAGTATAGGGAGTGAAGGATACCTGCCATTTTCTTTCAGCAATGCTTGAAACTTTTACATCATCATAAACAGTGATATAAGCTACGTTGAATTCATCTTCTCCCTGAGAAAGAAGAGATACGTCAACAGCTTTAGCTTTATCAAGGTAGTATTCGAGAACAGCTTTCATTTCACTAGCTGTTTCTATCTTAGAACCTGCTCCTACGCCGGAAGCTGTTAAAATAGATGTTTCCTGACCGTTTACATAGATTTTATCGATATTGAGTTTATATTTTTCTGTTTTGCCAGATTCTTTGTCTGTGTAAACTTCGATTACGCCTTCAGCAACATCATCTGCTACGCCTGCAGCGCCTGCGTTAGCTACAAGACCTGACAGACCATTGCCAGGGTTGTTGTCAGAGTCATATTCATCAGCATCAGTTTTGAGGTCTTCTGTTACGAAAGAAACCACTTCGTTTTTGTTGCCATCTTTGAGGATGCTGAGAAGAACAGGTTCATCACCAGCAGCATCATAAACGTACATAACAGAAGCAACATCAAGAAGAGCTTTTGCAGCAGCTTCAACTTCTGTGTCAGCAGCTATCAAAGTTTTTGTGAGACCAGCATCAGGAGTTATTTTAACTGCTAAAGGTTTCTTTTCTACGCCAGTATACTGTTTGTTGTAAGAAACTTTGAGTTCGCCTACGTCTAAAGAGCTGTCAGAATCTCTTGTAGTTGTAACACTACCTTCGAAAATTGTTACACCGAGTTTGTCAGCAAGGAGAGATGAAACTGTTTCGAAGTTTGTCTGTGTGCCGTAGCCTACCTGTTCCATCAAAGGAACATCGAGAGCATTGAAAGCGAGCTGTGCAACAACTGAACGTGTTGCAGGTTCGCCTGTTTTAGCACCTTTGATACCAGAAAGAATGCCTTTGGAAGCAGCAACTACCTGGTAACCACCCGGATAACCGCCGTTAGCGTCTGCCATTGGTGTGTAACCGAGAGCAGCAACTACCATTTTGATAGCTTCTTCGTACTTAACGGGATCTTCAGGACGGAATGTGCCATCCGGATAACCGTTTACGATACCCTGCTGTGTAGCAAGAGCAATGTAACCGTTAGCCCAGAAATCAGCAGCTACGTCAGGGAATACTGTAGATCCGCCTGTAGCTGTTTCAGCAAGGCCGAGCATACGAATAACGATAGTAGCAAATTCTGCTCTTGTTATTGTAGCTTCAGGTTTGAAGGAACCGTCTTCGTAGCCTGTTAAAATGTTAAGACCACTGAGAACAGTAACCGCTTTTTCGCAGTCATCTCCAGCAGCAACGTCTGTGTAGCCAGCGAAGCCAACCATGGACAGAACCATTGCAAATGCAAGAACTACTGCTAAAACTTTTGATAAGTTCTTCATTATAGAACTCCTCCTTATAAAAAATATTTTTTTCACCGTGTAAGGCGTGATACGACTTTCACCGTATCATGTGCTAATTATACCACCCCGAAAGTTCACTGTCAAGCATTGTAATGAAAATGTAAACTATTTCGTAATAATATTACAAAATAGAGTTGTTTCACTACAAAAACAGCTCTTTTTCACGGAAATATAACTATCACTTTTACATTATATCAATAAAAATTTCATAAATCAAGAAAAAATTTACTTTTTTTCAAAATTTTTGAAATTATTATTTTACATTTTTGTGCCTTTTGCTCCTTTTGTGCCTCCCTGAAGAGAAAGAACGTTGGTGTCGTAGGTGAATGTGAGTCTGTTTTTTGTGCGGGCACTTTTAAGTGCCGTCTGGACGAGGCGGTCTATCACGTTTTCGAAAGAAATGCCTGCCGCTTCCCAGAGATAGAAAGAAAGGGAGCCGGGCATTGTGTTGATTTCGTTAACAAAAATTTCGCCTGTATCTTTATCTATCATACAGTCCACCCTTGAAACGCCCTCGCAGGAAAGTGCTTTAAATGTGTCTGCCACCATACTGCGAATTTTGTCTGATTCTTCTTCCGACAGGTCGGCGGGCACTTTTCTTGAAAGAGATGCCATACCTTTTGAACCGCCTTTTGAGCCGCCCATATATTTATCTTTATAGTCCAGAATTTCTCCGCAGCTGAACGGTTCTTCACAAACAGAGGTTATAACCTCGTCCGAGTCGCCCATCGCCGAACAGTTTATTTCTCGCAGGGCTGTGATTGCGCGTTCTGCCAGCACTTTGTCTGCAAAAGAAAATGCATTTTCCACCGCTTCTTCAAGTTCTCCCCTGTCCGACGCTTTTTTTATTCCCACGCTGGAACCGAGGTTGGCGGGTTTTACTATTACCGGGTAGCCGATTTTTTCAATCTTTTCTATTATATTATCTTTGTTTTCAAACCATTCTGCAGAGTAGAAATATTCGCAGTCCAAAACGGGCACGCCGTTGGATTTTAAAATTTTCTTCATAACCACCTTGCCCATACCCACCGCCGAGGCGAGTACTCCGCAACCGGCATAGGGCAGACCGAGAGTTTCTATGTAACCCTGGAGGGTGCCGTCTTCCCCGTTGGTGCCATGCATAACGGGAAGTGCAACATCTATATACAAACTTTTGCCGCCGAAAACGGATTTTGGATATTTTTCCATTTTAACGCCTTTTTCGTCGTTAACAAAAATTATTCTGTCGCTTTTTTTGAGCAACGCGGGTATGTCTTTGAAAGCTTCGATATCTGTCATATCTTCGCTTGTGTAGAAAATTCCGTTTTTTGCAACATACACGGGAACTATGTTATATTTTTCTTTGTTTGCCGCCGCTATTGCCTGTTGAGCAGAGATAATAGAAATTTCATGTTCAACCGACCTGCCGCCGAAAAACACCGCTACGTTTAATTTCATTTTTGTCACCTCTTAATTATTATACAAATCGGGCAAATCGTTTTCAAAAAGCACTGTCCAGCCCGATGTGCACACCTCGCGCATTTTGCCGAGGGCGTCATTTAAATCTTTCGCCACATAAATTTTGTCCTGAGGGAAAGTGCCCAGCCCTTCTTTTATGGGAAGCGTCTGTTTTTCCCCCACCAATATAATATAGTCGCAGTTTTTTGCGGCATACTCTCCGAATTTAAAGTTATATTCATACTGTTTATCGCCAAGTTCCACCATACCGGGTGTTATGAGCATTCGTTTTCCTCTTTCAAAACTGCCCAGAACTTCCACCGCCGATTTTGAGCCTTCCACGTTGGAATTGAACGCATCGTCTATAACCGAAATTCCGCCCGCCTGTTTTTTCAGTTCAAGTCTGTGCGGAACAGGTTTTATCCGTTTTGCTGCTCTGGCAATTTCTTCCGGGGTCATTCCAAGTTTGAGCGCCATTGCCGCTGCTCCCACAATATTTAAAATGTTATGTTTGCCGAGAAGCTTTGTTTCAACATCAAAGGATTCAATATCTTTGCCGCAGATTGTAAACCTTGCACCGAAAGGACCATAGGAAATATTTTTTGCAAAATAGTCGCCGCCATCTTCTTTTGTCAGACTGTAGCTTGTTGCTCCTGTCGGTTTGTTTGCTTTGACATGTTCGGAAGAAAGGTTGACAACCGCGCAGCTTTTGTCGGAAAGCGAGTCTGTCAATTCAAGTTTTGTTTTTATGATGTTCCTCAAACTTTTAAAAGTTTCAAGATGCTGGGGACCGATTGATGTTATTATCCCAAAATTTGGTTTTACAATGTCGCAGATTTCTTTTATTTCGCCCGTGTTTTGTGCTCCCATTTCACAAACAAAAATTTCGTGGATGGGTTTTAGTCTTTCGCGGATTGTGCGGACAACGCCCATGGTTGTGTTATAGCTTTCGGGGGTCATCAGCGTGTCATATTTTGCCGACAAAAGTTCTGCCAGGATATATTTTGAGCTTGTTTTGCCATAGCTGCCCGTTATTCCCACAACTTTAATATGGGACATTTTGTTTATAATCTTTTTTGCATCACCAATGTAATACCCTGCCACCATTTTTTCCACCGGCATGGCCAGAATATTGGAAAAAATTACAAACAGAAAAGCAAAAAGACTTGCTGCAAGCTGCAAAAGAATTGCAAGATAAATTTTGCCCAAAAGGAAATATACTGCCGTTCCGTATCCTGCAAGAAGAATTGCCGCACAAACAGAAAGACGTTTTACCCTTGCGGTGAACACCAACGGTTTTTTTGCTTTTTCTTTTTTATTTATTCTAGCAAGGAAAGAAAGAACGTTTACTGCTGTCCAGAATATATATGTTATATATATAGGAAGAAAAGTGCTTAAAATGAGAAGCAGTGCCGCCAGCACAATATCAAAAAAAGCAAAGTTTCTGCCCGGATGCTTTTTCACCCAGCGGGCATAATTTTTTGTCAGATAAAATTCCTGCTGTAGCATGTGAAAGCCAAGTTTTATTTTTGGCAAAAGGTATAGCAGACAGGAAAATGCCGCAATTATTTTAAGTATCATATATGTCAAACGTCCTTTTCAAGAAATTTGTTAACTACCAAGCTGAACTGCGGGAAATTGTCCAGATAGGAAAAGTGTCCCGCATTTGGGAAAGAAACTATGCCTGCATCAGGGATGAGCTGTTCCATCTTTTTCGCGTCGGAAAGAGGGGTGGCATCGTCCTTTTCGCCCCAGATGAGAAGTGTTGGACAGGAAATGTCTTTTAAAAGGTAGGTTAAATCTTCATTAACAACTTTCACCATTATGTTTCGCATTGTGGGGTTTGCATTTTTGTAGTCTGCGCTTCCAAAGCTTTGTTTTATGCGGTTTTCAAGGGTTTTGCTGAAAGCCCCGGCAAGCTTCGCGACCTTTTTCGCCGCTTTATATGTGTAAACTTTAATATAATAGTTTGCGCCCCTTTTTGGTTTTATTCCCGCACTGTCAACAAGGATTATTTTTGGGCAGGAAAGCATTTTTTTTGCCGCAAGAATTATAGACAGTCTGCCGCCGAAAGAATGGCCTATCAGTATGGGCGAGGTTATGCCCATGGCATCGGCAAACTCTTTTACAAACCGGGCATAAGAGTAAACATCCCAGTCGGCAGAGGGGGTGTCGCTGCCTCCAAAACCGGGCAGGTCCAGTAGCCAGACACGGAAGTTTTGCGAAAGTGCGTCGGCAATGGGTTTTATTGCTGCTATGTTTGCTCCCCAGCCGTGAAGAACAAGCACATCTTTCCCGTCGCCGTATGTTTCGTAGTTTATATTAAGTTTGTCTATAACTATATTCAACTTATATCACCCTAACTATATATTATACATTAAAGCAGAATAAATGTCTATATTTTTTTAAAATTTGTGATATAAAAAGCGGTGTGTTAGAGAACACACCGCCATAGTTATTATCTGAGTTCTGCGCCAAGCTTTTCGCCAAGCATTTTAAGAACTTTTGCCATAACCGAAGAAACCTCTTCTTCGCTTAAAGTTTTTTCTGCGCTTCTGAAAGAAAGAGCGTAGGCAACACTTTTTTTGTCTTCGGCAATCTGGCTGCCTTTATAAACGTCAAAGAGTTTCACCTCTTCAAGCAGACTGCCCGCTGCGTCGCGGATTGTGTCTTCAATATCGGCTACCGGAAGAGCATCGTCAACAAGCATTGCGATGTCTCTTGAAACTGCCGGGAATTTCGGTGTTGGAACAAACCTTTTTTCAGAGTCGATAGCGCCAAGCATAGCTTCAAGGTCTATCTCTGCAATATAACATCTTTCCGAAACACCGTAGTTCTTTGCAACTTCAGGATGAATTTCGCCCATAACACCTGCATCAATGCCGCCAATTATAACCTTGGCGCATCTGCCCGGGTGGAAGCTTGGGTTTTCTGTTTCTCTTGAAATTTTCATGGTTTTTATTCCCATTGCATCAGCCAGAATTTCCACCATGCCTTTAAGGTCAAAATAGTCCACGCCGCCATACATACCGATTGTAAGCTTTTCCGGTTCAAAGGGAAGCTCACCCTCGCGCGGGATGAAAATTTTGCCTATTTCAAAAAGTTTTACCTGAGCGTTTCTGTTGTTATAGTTGTTTGCTAAGATTTCCATCATAGAACCCAGTGTTGTGGTTCTCATAACAGAGTTTTCTTCGCCCAGCGGGTTTATGATTTTAACAACATTTCTCTTTTCATCATCCTCTGCAATTTTAAGAAGGTCGAATGTTTTGGGAGATGTGAAAGAATAGGTGAGAATTTCAAATCCGCCTGCACCTACCAGAACATTTTTCATTTTAAGAGACTGAGTCTGTTTATAGTTTCTGCCGCCCGCTGTTGCATCGCCGCGGAGAAGAGTTGTCGGAAGTGTGTCATACCCGTGAATTCTTAAAACTTCTTCCGCAATGTCTGCAAAACCTTCAAGGTCGGCTCTGTAGGTGGGCGGTGTTACGACGCCATTTTCCACTTGGCAGCCAAGGTCTTTAAGGATTTTCACCATTTCGCTTTCTGCAAGCTCTATTCCAAGGAATTTGTTTATCTTTTCAGCATCAAACGGAATTTTGTTCATAACGCGAGGTGCGCCCTGAACATCTTTTACAACATCAGTTACCTCACCGGCGCCAAGCAGTTCAACAAGTTCGCATGCTCTGTCAAGTGCAAGGGGGACAAGATTGGGGTCAAGTCCTTTTTCATAACGGCTGCTTGCTTCTGTACGAAGACCAAGTTTTTTGCCTGTTATTCTGACTGACGGACCATTAAAGTTTGCCGATTCAAAAAGTATTGTTTTTGTATCTTCTTTTATTTCAGAATTTTCGCCGCCCATAACGCCTGCCACAGCTACAGGTTTTTCGCTGTCCGCTATAACGAGCATTGAGCTTTCAAGATTTCTTTCTTCGCCGTCAAGTGTGGTGATTTTTTCACCCTCACGTGCGTTTCTTACAACAATTTCTGCACCTTTAAGATTGCTTAAATCAAAGGCATGCATAGGCTGGCCGAATTCAAGCATAACAAAGTTGGTTATATCAACAATATTGTTGATGGGTCTTACTCCTGCAGAACTGAGTCGTTCTTTCATCCAGGCGGGCGACGGACCTATTTTTATGTTTTTAACAATTCTGCAGGCATACCGCGGGCAAAGCTCTTTGTTTTCAACGGTGAGTTTAATGTCTGCGCCGTCAGCATCTGCGCCGCCACGAACTTTAGGCGTCGGAATGTTTAATTCTCTGCCAAAAGTAACCGCCGCTTCTCTTGCAAGACCTGTAACGCTGAAGCAGTCTGCTCTGTTGGAGGTTATTTCAAACTCAACAATTCTTTCGTTGAGCGAAAGAGCGTCTTTTATGTCTGTTCCCGCCGGGATATCTTCCTGAATAATAAGTATACCGTTTTCGCAGGCACCTGCATAGTCCCCAAGGCTCATTCCAAGCTCTTCATGCGAACACATCATGCCGCAAGATTCCACGCCGCGAAGTTTGCCTTTTGTTATTTTTACTCCGCCCGGAAGAGTTGATTTATGAAGCGCAACGGGAACAAGCTGACCAACCTCAATGTTCTGCGCCCCTGTAACAATCTGGCGGGCATCTTCTCCCACGTCAACGCTGCAAACCCAGAGCTTGTCTGCGTCGGGGTGTTTTTCTTTTGTCAGGATTTTGCCTACAACAACATTTTTTATCTCTTCGCCCTGCTGAACAATCTCTTCAACCTTGGAGCCGGACATTGTCATTTTTTCGGCAAATTCTCTTGACTCAATATCTTCTACCGGAGTATAATCGTTAAGCCATTTTATAGATGTTTTCATTTTCCTACCCTCCTATCAAAACTGTTTTAAGAACCTGACATCATTTTCAAAAAACAGTCGCAGGTCTTTTATGTCAAATCTTCTCATAACTATTCTTTCAAGTCCGAGACCGAAAGCAAAACCGCTGTACACTTCCGGGTCAATACCACAGGTTTCAAGCACTTTGGGGTGAACCATACCGGCACCTAAAATTTCTATCCAGCCCTCGTTTTTACAAAGACGGCAACCTTTGCCTCCGCAGTTGAAACAACGAATATCCATTTCTGCAGAAGGTTCGGTGAACGGGAAATGGTGGGGTCTGAATCTTACTACTGTGTCTTCCCCGTAAAGTTTTTTTGCAAAAAGGTCGAGCGTTCCTTTAAGGTCTGCCATTGTTACGCCTTTATCCACAACAAGCCCTTCTATCTGGTGGAAAACAGGGCTGTGTGTTGCATCAACCGCGTCGCTGCGGTAAACTCTGCCGGGCGCAAGAATTCTGATAGGCGGTTTTTTCTGTTCCATAACACGAACCTGCATCGGCGAGGTCTGTGTTCTGAGCACTGTGTTTTCGTTTATATAAAAAGTGTCCTGAGTGTCTCTTGCGGGATGGTCTTTTGGGATATTGAGTGCTTCAAAGTTGTAATAGTCAAGCTCAACGTCCGGTCCTTCTGCAATTTCAAATCCGAGACCTATGAAAATATCTTTGATTTCTTCCAGAATCTGAGCTGTAGGATGAAGTCTGCCGCCCATTTCCTTTTTGCCGGGCATGGTAACATCTATAACCTCTTGTTTAAGCTTTTTCTCTGCAAGACCTGCTTCCATTTCTTTTTTTGCACTTTCAAGCGCACTTTCAATGAATGCTCTCACCTCGTTTGCCAAACCGCCAATAACCGGTCTTTCTTCAGCAGACAAAGAGCCCATACCTCTTAAAACAGCGGTGAGTTCGCCTTTTTTACCAAGA
>JAZSKF010000174.1:0-22255 GCA_045534715.1 Clostridia bacterium
CCGCCATAGAAAAATTTACCCAAACTATACACCTTCTTTATCATTATTTATATGTCAACCAAACATTTAAATACTAATATAATAAGTATATCATATATTATTGCTTTTTTCAATGTCATTTTTATTATTTTATGTCAACAATTTTTCCGTTTGATAAATTCAGCTGTTTATCGCAAAAATCAAGTGCTGCTTTCTTATGAGAAATCATTATGCATGTCTTGCCGGCAAGACTTCTCAAATTTTTCAGAACTGCAAATTCTGTTTGCTCGTCAAGTGCTGAAGTTGCCTCGTCAAGCAGAAGAACAGGAGTGTCATATATGAGTGCTCTTGCAATTGCAAGCCGTTGTATCTGACCCTCGGAAAGTCCGGCCCCGCGTTCACCCAAAACAGTGTCAAGACCCGATTCTGAATTTTCTATAAAATCCCATATTTCTGCAAGCTTTGCTGCTTCTTTTATTTGCTCGTCCGTAGCACCCTCGTTGGAAAATTTAATGTTTTCACGTATAGTGCCTGACAGTATCATACTGCCCTGCGGAACATATGCAAAAAGTTTTCTCATCTGTTTGGACGCATAATGTCTTTTTCCGCCAACATTTATGCAAACCTCTCCATCATTTGGTGAAATGATACCAAGAAGTAATTTTATAAGCGTGCTTTTTCCTGCTCCCGACTCTCCTATAATCGTCACAAACTCATTTTTGTTTATCTCAAAATGGGCATTTTTAATTACCGGTTTGTTGTCATATCCGAAAGAAACACCGCTGAAAGAAATTTTTTCAAACTCGCCTGAGACGCTTTGACTCTGTGCAGTTTCCTCGTCAGCCAACTGTTCAATTTCTATAATTCTTTCGGCAGAAGCAATCATAGCAAAAAACTGCGGTATGACAGACGAAAGTCCGATAAAAGGAGTTTGCACCTGGTTTATCAACTGCAAAAACGCCGTTAGACTTCCCACCGTTATAATTCCGCTTGCAAGACGGTATGCTCCCCACGCAAGAGCAACATAATATCCTGCCGAAAACGCCAAATAAAGTGCACTGTTTGCAAAAATACTTATAGTATTTCTTTTTATTTTAAGCTTGTACGCAATCTGTTGCAAAAAAGATGACTTCTCTGTTATAAAATCTTCACTGCTGAAAGATTTTATCATAAGCAGATTCTGCAGACTTTCCTGCATAAAAGCAGATGATTTTCCGTCTGCTTGCTGAACTTTTTTGTGGTAGGCTTTCATTTTTTTTCCATAAAACAATGCGGCAACCACAACGACCGGTCCCACCGCAAGAGCAACGAAAGCAAAGGTTTTATCAAGAAGAAACATTGCCCAAAAAGCACTTAAAAATTTAGCCGTCATAGAGAAAAAATTTGGCAGAACATTGGAAACACCCGACACAACAACCTGAATGTCGCTGTTTATCCGGTTTAAAAGTTCACCCGAATGATGTGCCGACACTTTTTGCCAATCTTTCTTCAAAAGCCCTTTGAAAATGCTTTGTTTCAACGAAACTGTAAGTCCGACAGATATTCTTATGTGAAGATTACTGTTTATCACCGAAATGACAAGTTGAAGTGCCACAATCCCAAAAAGAATTGTGCTTTCACCTAAGAATGAACCTGTTTTCTGACCAAGTGCAACGTCTATCACATTTCTGGAGGCAAGAGCAAGCCGCACTCCCAAAAGTGCAGATGCTACACCCAAAGCAATGTTCAAAAAAAGTTTTAAATATGTATTCTTTAAATTTTTACCCAGCCATTTTAGTGCCTCGTTTTTTTTCATACAGCAGTTCTCCAATTGTGAAGATTAAAATTCCTATACACAAGCCAAGTGTATCTATTAAAACATCTTTAAACTCTCCCGACCTGCCGTGAGTATAAAGCTGAATTGTTTCATCAAAAAATGCAACGGCAATTCCGGAAAAAATCACCGTAGTTTTTGCATATACTTTTTCCAGACCATAAAGCTTGACAAGTAAGCATATCAGAATTCCAAGCACAAAAAATAAAAACATATGTGCACATTTCCTCAGAATACTTTCTAAAGAAGAAAATTTCTCTTCTGCCTGTAAAACCACATTTTGCTCAGCCTGTTCTCCCTCTTTTGCAAGAATTTCCTCTTCTATAGTCTGCTGGCTTTTTATTTTTTCGGTCAGCCCTTCACTGAGTGCAGACGAGGCGGATGCATCCTGTCTGGAAAATGAAAAAATAATTAAAACATGTAGGAAAACAAGCATCCATGCCACAAACTTTTTACAGCCTAACTTCATGGCCTCCATCTCCTATTTCGGTTATATAAAAGGTTGGTTCATATCCGATAATCTCAGTGTAATTTCTGCCCACCTCGCGCATAAACTCGTCCACATTTTCTTCTTTTACAATGCTGACAGTACAACCGCCAAAACCGGCACCTGTCATTCTGGAGCCTAAGACTCCGCTAACCTTTCTCGCCTCAGAAACCAGGGTGTCAAGCTCTTTTCCTGTAACATCATAAAGGTCGCGCAGAGAATCGTGCGACTGGTTCATAAGCTTTCCAAACCTAAGAATATCGCCCTTTTCAAGCGCTTCTTTAGACTTTAAAACTCTGTCAATTTCATAAATAACATGCTCTGCACGACGTCTTACAACGGGGCTGTCTATTTTTTCTTTATATTTTTCAAACTGTTCGGGCGAAACATCTGCAAGACAGGTAATTTCCGGAATATATTCTTTTAAGATTTCTACTGCCTCTTCACACTCGCTCCGTCTCTCGTTATACTTCGAGTCAGCAAGCGACCTTTTTTTGTTGGTGTTTGCAATAACAAGCTTATATCCTGTCATATCTATTGGAACAAGACTATAATCGAGCGTTCCGCAATTAAGCATTATAGCATGGTTTTCCCTGCCCATAGCAGAAGCAAACTGATCCATTATGCCGCACATAACCCCAATATACTCATGTTCTGCCTGCTGGGAAATTTTCGCCATTTCCACCATATCAACAGGTGCACTTATGCCTTTTATTTCGTTTGAAATTGTTGCAAACAAAAGTGCTGTTGCCACCTCTATCGCCGCCGAAGAAGATAGTCCTCCTCCATGGGGAGTGGTATCGTCAAAAAGCATGTCGCAACCGCAGATTTCATACCCTTTTTTCTGCATAACCCAGGCAATACCAATCTGATAATTGCCCCACCACAAATCCTTGTAATTTTCAAGGTTTGTTATGCTTGCTTCCACAACATCCGGCAAATCGGTAGCCATCATTTTTATGATATTATCTTCTCTTTTTCTGTAACAAATCGCAGTGCGCATAGTAAGCGCAGCAGGAAAAACATATCCACCGTTATAATCGGTGTGTTCGCCTATAAGATTGACTCTGCCCGGCGACATAAAAACACGGATGTCTCCACCTTTTCCAAACTTTTCCTCAAACTGTTTTACAAGCTCTTTTATTTCCATTAAATTTTCTCCTTGAATCTTCTGTAGGCATTGCGGAGCTCTTCCGCTTTTTCTTCCGGACATGTCGGGTTGCAATGTGCCCATGCACCCGTTTCGCTGGAAGCATTGAATTTAATTTGTTTTTCCGACCTCATAGGCGGGAAAAATTCTATATGGAAATGATAACAAGATGTATCTTCCCCTGTGTTTACAGGATTTTGATGCATACACATCATATAAGGAAATTTCATATCAAACAAACTGTCTAAAGTGCCTGCGGCATCTTTAAGAGTCTGTGCAAGCAAATCCTTTTCTTTTTCTGTAAACTGTGCAAGATTTTGTTTGTGATTTTTGGAAATTATATAAATTCCATAAGGATATTCGCTGAAAAATGGTAGCACCACCGAAAATGCCTCGTTTTCAAAAATCACTCTTTTGCTAAATTCCTGCTCGGTTTTAAGCATTTCGCAAATAAGACATTTTCCTTTTTCCTCAAAATGTTTCTTTGAAGAATTCATTTCAAGCTGCAGTTTTTTTGGCACAAAAGAATAGCCATAAATCTGCCCGTGCGGATGAGGCATTGTCACTCCCACTGCCTCTCCCCTGTTTTCAAATATGAAAACATATTTAATCTTCGGGTCGGCGGAAAGCTCTTCAAATCTATTAGTCCAAAGGTCAACGAGCTTTCTTATATGTTCTGTAGAAAGGTCGGGCAAAGTGGCCTCGTGGTCGGGCGAATAGAGAATAACCTCGCACTTACCATACGCCTCTTTTGTCTCATAAATTCCCATTCCCACAGCGTCCGGCATTGGCGGATTTTGTGAAAGTGCAGGAAAATCGTTGTCATATTTATATACATCATAATTTTCCGGCACCTTTTTACCCTCGCCGGGACAAAAAGGGCACCAGTCTTTTGGCATCTGTGGTCTGCCCTGTCTGTGTGATGCCACCATAACCCAATCTTCTGTCAACGGATTAAATCTTAGTTCTGCCATTATTATTCTTCCCTAACCTTTCTAAACATTGAATACGCAGGTATTTTTTTGCCCGGCATAAGCCGAACCACCATTTCAGCATGGGGAGCGGCATTTATGTCATACCCTTTTTCATCCTGCATAAAATTAACACTAAACTTATGAAATCCTTCGATAAGCGGAGATATTACCTCCAGCTCATCTCCACGGAAAAATCGGTTTTTCTGGGTGATTTCTGCAATGCCTGTCTGTTCGTCATAGCTTTTTATAACACCAACAATGTCATACTCTCTGATATATGATGAGCTTGCATAATTCTGGCCGACTTCTTCCTCTTCAAAACAAAAACCTTCCCAGTATGGACGATGGCTCACTTTTTTAAGTTCCTCCATCCACTCGGGTTTAAACCTATAGTTTTCCGGGTCACGGTAATAGGCATCAATTGCCTCTCTATATATTTTAACGACTGAAGCAACATAATATTCAGTTTTAACTCTTCCTTCAATTTTAAGACTAGTAATCCCCGCACCTATAAGTTCGGGAAGCCTTTTTATAAGACACAAATCCTTGGAATTGAATATAAAGCTGCCCTCGTCTGTTTCCTCAATTGGCATATATTCTCCCGGGCGCTGCTCTTCAACAATGCTGTATTTCCAGCGGCAAGGTTGCGCACAGTCACCTTTGTTACTGTCGCGGTTTGCCATATAATTGCTTAAAAGACATCTGCCAGAATAGGATACACACATTGCGCCGTGAACAAACATTTCAAGTTCAAGGCCAAGTGCAGTTTTGTTTCTCATTTCTTTTATTTCATCAAATGTAAGCTCTCTTGCAAGAACCACCCTTTTTGCGCCCATTTTATACCACGCGGCAGCAGATTTGTGGTTAACTGTGTTTGCCTGAGTGCTGACATGGATTTCAAGTCTCGGAGCAAGCTCAGACACCATCACAAAGGTTCCAAGGTCGGAAACAATGACAGCATCAATATCTGTTTTTGCAATTTCGCCGATATATTTTTCAAGTACGTCAAGGTCACGGTTATGAGGGATGGCATTAAGAGCAAGGTAGACCTTTGCGCCATATTTGTGTGCAAATTCTATCCCCTCTTTAAGCTCTTGGAGTGAAAAATTTTCTGCAGCAGTACGAAGAGAAAAAAGTTCGCCGCCAACATACACGGCGTCTGCCCCGTAAAGTATTGCTGTTTTAAGTTTTTCAAGACTGCCCGCAGGCGCAAGAAGTTCAATTTTTTTCATAAACAATCCCTTCCGTTCCCCATTTATTTCACTTTTTTATTTATCACATTTTTTAATTAAGCTATACTATCCTATTATCTATTCTATACCAATAATATAAAGATGTCAAGGTGTTTTATTCTGATGAACAAATTTGCAAATTTCTACCTTTTTATTTCAGGCTGATGCCTACATCACTCCGCCTCTTACATTTGGAAATTTTCACTTTTTAAACAAAAAAGAGAAGACCAAACGCCGTTTGGTCTTCTCTTTAAACCTTTTTATTAGATACCTTTTGTACCGTAGTATATAAATTCGTAGTCGCCTACATCTCTGTAGATTTTAACTCTTGCCTGCGGTTTTTCAGGTGTGAGCTTGATAAGAAGTTCTCTGTAGATGCTCGCTTCACCACGTTTTGCAAGGAACTGGCTTTCTGTGCCTTCTTCCCATTCAAATGTGAGAGTTTTTCCGTCGTGAGCAAATACAACCTTGTGCTCATCTTCATAATATGTGAGAGTAAATCCTTCTACTTGGCTGCTGCGGTCGATAAGCGGAAGCTGAATCCAAAGATCGTCTTTTTCTTTGATTTCAGTTGCGCCACCTTCGATGGTTACGCCTTCTTCAGTGAGATAATAATCCCAAACAACCTGTTTTCCGCCGTAGTGATTCTGACCGGTAATTCTGAAGCTCTTACCCTCTTCAAGCCATGAGAACTCGTTGTAATGCTCTTTACCTTCAATCATAAGTTCGCCTGTGAAGTGTTTACCTACAACACCTGCAGAAACAATTTCTGAAAGTGAGAATTTACCGCGGTAGTCAGCTTCAGGTCTGTTATAAGCGTGCTGACCGCTACTAATTCTCTGATAAGAGTTGGAATGCGGTTTCTGCGATGACATAACTGTCGAGAAGTATTCATCCCAAATTTGGAGTGGAGCTGCGTGGTGCCATGAATAACCGGAAATATAGTTGAGGTCGTTGCTATAGAAAATTGGGAAATAGATACCCTTATGTTTTGCAGCAACAGCGCCGCCCTCAAGCTTGTAGATAAAGTAATCATCCTCAGCGAACGGAAGAACCGGAATTTCGCTTTCGTCATACTTTTCGTCTGTGTGCCACATCAGGTACATATCTTCTGATATACTAGCCTGGTAATCGTTGGGGGCTGATTCTCTAAAAGCTTTACCCCATCTGTACCAGTTGTATTTGATATGCGACATTGCCCAGCCGTCGTTCAGAATTTTGTTGTTTGATTCTGAAGAATCAACATTCAGGCTGCCGTCTGCGCCGACTGTTGTCGGGTCAAAAGTATCTCCGGCACCTGCTACCCAGTTTGCCTTTGCTCTTGGAAAATCCTTTATGAGATAAGAGTTTCCTGCAATAGTTGAAGCATTTCCGTAAGGTGAGTCAATACGGCTTGTATAAACTGAACTGTTATAATCTCTAAACGGACCTACTGCAGGCGCATAGAACATTGAATCAAACTTAAGGAATCTTTCTGTCGCCTCAATCAATTTAGCTTTTGCATACGGGTCTTGTTTTTCTTCAGAAATATTGTTCAAATATGTAAATACTATCGTATCCCAAATACCTTCGTTCATTCGTCCGTAGGAAGAAGCGTCACAACCGTTTTCACACCAGTAACCAAGCGGCGATGTCTGACCAAGATAGTTAGGTCTTGAGCATGGCCATGCAGTACCTATAATCTCAAAGTTTACTTTGTCAAGAAAATGGCTATATTCAGGGAAGCACTGTGCACCAAAAAGTGCTGCCTCTGTACTACAAAGCATCTGGTTTGTAACACCCTGACCTCTACCATTCATCATGTGCTCTATAACTTCGCTGATTGCCTGGTCTGTTATTACACGTGTTTTTGGCGAGAGGAAGTTTCTTACTGCAGCATAACCTGACGGCATACCATGTTCTCCAAGGTAGAACTGTGTCTGTGTCCAGTAATATACCAATGCATTATTTGTAGTACTTCTTCCGTAAAGAGCCCCGCCCGGATTCATTGTAAGCGCCCATGCAAGAAACTGGAGTTCAACTCTCTTCTGAATCTGATAGTTGCCATACCAATAGTTTGTTTCGGCGTTATGTGTGAGTGCTCCCGAGAACTGTGCTTTTCCCAGCCAGTTTCTTTCAGTATCTCCGTTGGGGTTACCGCTGCAGTGTTCCCACCACACCGTAGGCCATTCTCTTTCACCTCTGAGACGGAGTCCCATGTACATGCCGAAGAACGGACTTGTCGGATCAAGCATCTGGTTTTCAAGTGTGTTTTCAATACCCTGAAGTGAACCGCCGTAAGCCGCATAAAGCATTGATTCTGCGCGCGGATTGTCAAGTGTTTCAGGCGGATTTTCAGGAACAGTAACGTCAACATCAAAGTTGCCGCCCATTTCATTGTAAATCTCTGTCATTCTGGCTCTTGCCTTTGCCTGGAGAGGACCAAACGTCTGGAGGCTTATATATTCGTCTTCATAATACACAAAGCCACCTTTAAGGTCTGCTGCCATTTCCGCTGTAGGACAAATAAGGGGCGAACCGCCAATGAGACCGAAACGGCCACGGAAATCTTCTGTAACTTCTATAGAATAAACTTCGCCCGGTTCAAGTGTGTTCATGTTAAGACGTTGTGCATTTCCATCTTCAAAACTATTTGTCGTACCTGTTGCAAAAAGCTGACCGCCGTCCGGTCCGAAAATAGCCGCACGAGCAGGTTCTTTCTGAGCTATACCAAGACAAATTGTTTCATATTTTTCGGGAACCCAGAAATAGCTTTTTTTGGGAGTTGATTCTGTGAACATAAACTCGGGTTCGCCGAAAACGCCCCAGCTTTCAGGCTCCTGAACACCAATTGTAAAAACGTCGTATTTGAGACCGCCTACAAACTGAATTCTGTATATACCCGGTTCACCTTCGGGAATTTCTACAATCTTTTCCATTGTGCCGTCCTGTTTATCATACAGGTTAACACGACAAACTGTGAAACCGTCCGGGCCGATAATTTTACATACAACCGGTGGAGGTCCCATACTTTCCAGCTGTTTTGTCTGGTTTTCAAGAGTTGTTGTTCTTGCTACATAAATTTTGCCGGGAGCGCCGTTAAAGCGAGCAAGCATACCATAACCAACAATACCTGCCTGTGGCCAAATGCCAGCGCTCTGCAAAACATCAAAATCTTCTTCGATGTTGTCACTTGCATCAACTTCTCTTATGAGATAGGAAGCTATCTTGTTGTTAGCTTCGGAATATTCTGCAAGAGATTTTACAACTGTTGCAACTTCAGCAAGTGTTGTTGTTTCTTTAGGCGCAAATCTTTTCCCGCCCATGCCCTTCATAAGAACATAATGGAGCGAGTTACCAACACTCTTCTGTGCCCAGTCGCTTATTTCCTCAAAGTCTTTAAGAAGATTGTCTTCATAGTCAACATCCTTAAAGTCGTCAGACACCAGTTTAGAAGCTCTGTCAAGGATAACTGCAAGCTCTTCACGTGTGAGCGTGTCGTCAGGTCTGAACTTTCCGTCATAACCCAACATGAGCTCCATAATAGTAACTGCAGCTATGTCGCCTGAATATATATTATCTTTTGAAACGTCTTCATAATTATTGGTATATTCAGGAATTTTGGAAACCAAAATTCTTGCAAAAAGTGAAGCAGTTTCAGCTCTTGTTGCCGGTTTGTCCGGTTCAATCGGCTGAGGTGCTATCCAATAACCATTAGACGTTACATAATCGATAGCGTCTTGTGCCCAATGAGCCGCGTTTGCACCAAAAGAAACAAACAAGGACAAAACCATTGTGAGCACCAAAATTGTACTGATGGATTTTCTCATAGTAACTCTCCTTTAAAAAAATAATTGATAACTATATTAGTACTTGTATATTATAACATCAAGCCAAAAAAAATGCAAGAATATTTTTCACAATATATAAATTATTTTTTATGCAAATTAACCATAACAACAGTTCATTTTAACCAGTTTTTCGGGGCTTTGTAATACTAAACCAAAAAATGTTTGACAAACAGTAAAAATATAGTATAATAAATAAGTAATGTATCATTTTCTTGCTGGTGTAGCACAGTTGGTAGTGCAGCGCATTCGTAATGCGCAGGTCACGTGTTCGAGTCACGCCACCAGCTCCAGAAAATTAAAAGCACCACATCCGCAAGGTTGCGGTGCTTTTTTTGTTTTTTAGGCGGGACGATGTGGGCATCGTCCCCTACATTTTTAATCAACATTTCAAAAAATGTTCCGTAGTGCAATTCGCGAATCGCCCGCACAAAAAAGAAACCCCACAACCGAAGTTGCGGGGATGATAAACAAATTATCTTTTGCTGAACTGGGGTGCACGACGTGCGCCTTTGAGTCCATATTTTTTTCTTTCTTTCATACGTGGGTCACGTGTAAGGAAGCCTGCCTGTTTAAGAGGTGTTCTGTAAGCTTCTTCATCCACTTTTAAAAGTGCTCTTGCAACACCGTGTCTGATAGCGCCTGCCTGGCCTGTAAATCCGCCGCCGGAAACGTTACAGATAACATCAAATTTTGAAAGAGTTTCTGTAAGTGCGAGAGGCTGTTTTACTATAACTTTAAGTGTTTCAAGACCAAAGTATTCGTCTATAGATTTTTTGTTGATTGTAACGTTACCTTTACCGGGAACGAGTCTTACACGAGCAACAGAAGATTTTCTTCTGCCTGTGCCATAGTACTGTGTATTAGCCATCTTAATCTTCCTCCTTACTTAATTTCCTGTGTCCACTCGATAGGTTTCTGGGCTGCATTATTATGCTCTGCACCACGGTAAATTCTTACTCTTGTTGCAGCTTTTCTGCCAAGTGTGTTGTGAGGAAGCATGCCTTCGATAGCAAGTTTCATTGCTTTCTCAGGATTGTTTGCCATAAGGTCTTTGTACTGAACGGCTTTAAGTCCGCCAATCCAACCTGTATGTCTGTAGTAGTATTTGTCTGTTAATTTTTTGCCTGTGAGAACTGCTTTTTCAGCATTGATAATGATTACATGATCGCCACAGTCTACGTGAGGTGTGAATGTGGGAAGATGTTTGCCTCTGAGGATTGTAGCTGCAGTTGCTGCAACTCTACCGAGAGGTTTGCCTGCGGCATCAATGATATACCATTTTCTGTCCAGTTCGCTGGCTTTTGCCATAAATGTTGACATTGTTTTCCCTCCGATTATATTAAAATAAATTGTTAAACGATTTTTTGCGACTTTACCATTATAATACCCTTTTCCGATATTGTCAACACTTTTTTTAAAAAAATTTAATTGGCGTTTTCAAATCTTCGTTTTTCTTTTGTTTTCTCACTCAATCTCGCTCAATCTTCAATTGCAATTTCATTTTTTAAAGAGATTTTCGTTTACCTCTTACAAAAACCGTGTCGATATTTGACGGCAAAAAATGTTGCAAAATGAAAAATATAGTGTTATAATAAGCTTGCGAAACAAATTGAAGATAAAATTGCTCTCTAAAGGGACAACTATATCTATTTCACCTTTCTAATCAACGAAAAAACTATGCAAAAAATGCTGGTTCCTGTTGGTTGGAAAGTATATTAGCTTCACTTTGTTGAGCAGTTATCTTCTATCAATTTGTTTCGCGACAAAATGGGACCATGCGTTTTGCGGCGGTTAATCTTAGGGATTATTCGCCTAAAAATCATAATTTTAGCACTAAACTGTGTTAAAACCACTTGAAATCCGTCAGGATATCTTCGTAGTTTTTCCTTATTTAGTATCAAAAATTATTGATTTTTAAGGTGCAGGCAGTTTATAAACCAAATATTTTTAGAATTATACAAAGAACAAAAACACCGGTATACTGACGTATTCCGGCGTTTTTTGATGTAGTATAAACTAAAAATGTGGTTTAAAAACCGATTCATCCCTAAGACTAACCGCCGTATGTGCGCTGGTTTTCCGGCGCACTTTTTTATTGCGCCAAAACAAATTTTGCAAGATAGGAGAAATGTTTTATGGACAAATATAATGAAATGTATTTAATTTTATTCCGCACAATCACTGAGGCAACCAAAGCTCTCGAGGAGGCGCAGAAAAAGGCAGAAGAAATATATATGGAAAAGGAATAACAAAAAACCACCCGCAACTGCGGGTGGTTTTATTTTTAGCTTCTGTCGTCAACATAAAGAACGCGAACCTCATCGGAGGGTGCGTCTTTTTTGTCTCTTTTTTCAAAGAACTTTGTTGCAACCTGCGGGAAGAGTGCATAACTGAGCACATCTTCTTCCTGTTTTGCTCTGTCGCCAAGTTCTTTTTTATAGTTTTCAAGTTCGGGAGAAAGCAAGTCTGCGGGTCTGCAGGTTATAACCTCGTCGTCACCGATGGCTTTCTTTCTCACTTCCTCGTTCACCTCTGCAGGAAGCTGACCGTATTCGCCGCGGAGAAGACCTTTTGATTCTTTGGGAACCATTTTATATCTTTCCCCTGCGAGAACGTTCATAACTGCCTGTGTTCCCACAATCTGACTTGTAGGAGTTACAAGCGGCGGATAGCCGAAGTCTTTTCTTACTCTCGGAATTTCTTCCAGTACGTCATAATATTTATCTTCTGCATTTGCCTGTTTAAGCTGAGATAAAAGGTTGGAAAGCATACCGCCAGGCACCTGATAGAGCAGGGTGTTTGTGTCAACCGAGAGCACTTTTGGATTAAGTGTTCCTTCTGCCATCAGTTTGTCGGCAACTTTTCTGAAATGAGATGCGATTTCAGAAAGCAGACCAAGGTCAAGACCTGTGTCACGGTCTGTGCCCTGAAGAGTTGCAACAAGTGCTTCTGTTGCGGGCTGAGCCGTACCGTTGCCAAGCGGCGAAAGTGCACAGTCAACAATATCTACGCCCGCCTGGGACGCCATAAGGTTAACCATATCCCCTGTGCCTGTGGTGTTATGTGTATGCAGATGGATTGGAACTTTAACCTCGCTTTTAAGTGCTTTTACAAGGTTAAACGCATCATAGGGCAGAAGCAGGTTTGCCATATCCTTGATACAGATTGAATCTGCGCCCATATCTTCAAGTTTTTTTGCAAGTTTTACAAAGTATTCGTGGTCGTGAACAGGGCTTGTTGTGTAACTGAGCGCCGCTTCACAGTGACCTTTATATTTTTTTGTATATTTAATTGCAGATTCAAGGTTTCTTGTGTCGTTGAGTGCATCAAAAATTCTGACAACGTCTATACCGTTTTCAATAGATTTTTTAACAAACTGTTCAACAACATCATCTGCATAGTGTTTATAGCCGAGGATATTCTGACCTCTGAAAAGCATCTGCAGTTTTGTGTTTGGCATATGCTTTTTAAATGTGCGGAGTCTTTCCCACGGGTCTTCGTCCAAAAATCTCATGCAAGCGTCAAAAGTTGCGCCGCCCCAACATTCAAGTGACCAGTAGCCAACCTTGTCAAGCTTTTCGAGAACGGGAATCATATCCTCAATTCTCATTCGTGTTGCTGCCTGAGACTGATGAGCGTCACGAAGAATTGTGTCTGTAATATATAATTTGCTCATTTAAATTAACCTCCGAAAATTGAAAGGAATACGCCGGCTGCAATAGCAGAACCGATTACACCCGCAACGTTAGGTCCCATTGCATGCATAAGCAGGAAGTTTGACGGGTTTTCTTTCTGACCAACAGTCTGAGATACCCTTGCTGCCATTGGAACGGCTGACACGCCTGCGCTGCCTATAAGCGGATTGATTTTTTCTTTTACAAAAAGGTTCATTATTTTAGCAAGCACAACTCCGCCCGCCGTACCAAATCCGAACGCCACAATACCCATTGCAAGTATGCAGAGTGTGAGTGGGTTTAAGAAAGTGTTTGCTGTAGCTGTCGCACCAACCGATATACCAAGGAAGACAGTTACAATGTTCATAAGCTCGTTCTGAACTGTCTTGGAAAGACGTTCTGTAACGCCACATTCTTTCAAAAGGTTACCAAGCATAAGTGCACCTACAAGAGGTGTTGCAGAAGGTATCAGCATCGACACGAAAACGGTAACAACTATGGGGAACACAATTTTTTCTGTTTTTGTAACCTCGCGGAGAGGTTTCATAACAATTGCACGTTCTTTTTTTGTGGTGAGCGCTTTCATAATCGGCGGCTGAATTACCGGAACAAGTGCCATATATGAATATGCTGCAACTGCTACAGGTCCTAAAAATTTCGGTGCAAGTTTTGATGTGACAAATATTGCTGTCGGGCCGTCCGCACCGCCTATAATACCTACCGACGCCGCAAGTTTTTCAATAGCTGTTTCGCCAAGGAGATTGGCAAGTGCTTCACTTCCCAGAATAACCGGGAACAAAAGGCGAACGCCTAAAAATGTTAAAAATATACCAAGTTGTGCTGCCGCGCCAAGAAGCAAACTTTTTGGGTTTGCGATGAGTGGTCCGAAGTCTGTCATTGCGCCAACACCAATGAAAATAAGACATGGATAGATTCCAAGTTTTACGCCAAGGTATAAAACGTCTATGAGACCTGCCGCAACCGTACCGCCGTCTTTTGTGGGGATTCCGGTTGAAAACATTTCCCAGTGAACATGTCCGCCTTCAAAAAGTTCTTCATGGAACATATCTGCTCCAAGAAGGTTTGTAAGTAACATACCAAAAGCTATCGGAAGCAAAAGAAGCGGTTCAAATTTTTTGACAATTGCAAGATACAGGAGTACACAGGCTATTGCAACCATTATAAGCGATTCGGGGTTTGCCCAAATTCTATAAAACCCTGTTTCCTGCAAGAAATTCATTATTCCCTGCATATTAGCACCTCCGGATTAAGCTATGGTGCAAAGGGCTGCGCCTGTTTCAACGCTGTTGCCGGCTGAAACACCTACAAAAGAAACTGTTCCGTCGACAGGAGCCACAATTTCATTTTCCATTTTCATAGCTTCAAGAATCATAAGAATCTGGCCTTTTTTAACAGCGTCGCCCACTTTAACATTTACTGACAATATTGTGCCGGGCATTGGGCTGCTAATTGTTTCTCCGCCTGCAGGAGCTGCCTGAGTCGGAGCCGCAGGTGCAGCGGGGGCTGCCGGTGCAACAGGTTCTGCCGGAGCCGGAGCTGCTGCAGCTTCTGCGCCCGATATTTCTTCAAGTGTTATTTCATAATTTGTTCCGTTCACGTTAACGCGATATTTTTTCATAAGTAGTCCCTCCTGAATTTTCTTTATATTCTTTTAATTGATGTTATACGAATTCCCGTAACATTGCAGCCCATATCCTCTGCAATCGCAGCAGATATTGCAGCTATAAGTTGTTGTTTGTCTGCAATCGGGGTGTCCGCCGCCGGAGCAGCAGCCTGATTAACCGGGGGCTGCGCCGCCGGAGCCGCTTTCTCTTTTTTCACTAATCTGGTACAAAGGAAACTTGTTATTTTGGTAACAAACACCAGACAGATAAGTCCGGCAAAAACTGTTCCTATTCCCAGCCCTACAACAAATGCGTTTGAATATTCCATAGTCAAAGCACCTCCTTAGTAAGTCATATATTTTTAATATTTATTTTTTCTGTTAAATAGTGGCACAATGTTTTTTATAAGGTTTCCCTTGCCGCGGTTTTTAATATAAAGTCCACCAAAAACCGAAAAGATTGCTGCACCAACAAAGTTCACCATCAAATCTTTCATCGTGTCTGTAATGCCAACATCAAGATACCCGTTAAAAGTGATTATTCCGTTATCTGTGTACACAACCGTTTTTCTGATATTTTCAAAAACTGCAGGCGGGTTTTCTCCGCCGTTTAGAATCACGGTTGCAAAGGAACTTAAAATAACATCTTTCTGCATATCCGTTTTCATAAACAGGTCCATGGCAAATTCATAAAATTCCCAAATCGTTCCTATTGTGACCGAAAAACAAAATGATGTGAGCACTACAAAAGCGGGCGAAAGCCGCATATGAAACCTGGGGCTGTTGTTAAAAAGGTCTATCATGGAAAAGCCGATTGCCGCCATAACAAATCCGTTGACGGTATGCAAAAGCGAATCCCAAAAAGGGACTTTTGCATAGTAGCTCTGTATTTCTCCCAAAATTCCCGCAGCAAATATAAAAAACAAAACTGTTATTTCAAGCAGGCCAGGTATTTTAAGACCTATTTTCTTTTCTGCAACAGAGGGCAGAGCAAAAAGGATTATTGTCAAAACGCAAAGAAAAGCGTTGGAATATTTTCCTCTTGACAGCTGAACAATCATAACTATCAATATGACCGATATCAGTATTACATAAACCCCTATTTTTCTGAATTCGGGAGCTTTTTTCTGATTTTGGTTCAAAATCCCACCCCATTATACAATTTAACACAATTTACCTGTTTTGTCAATTCATTTTATACTTTATTTTAATTATATATTTATATAATAAACCGATTTGACAAAGTTATGTGACGTTTTTTAAGGTTTAATCATTTTTGCTTTTTTTCGCGAATATAATTCTATCAAAAGGAGAGTGTTTTATGCCAAGAATATATCTTAGTCCGTCAACACAACAGTTTAACCCCTATGCTGGTGGTGGCAACGAGGAACTTTACATGAATTTGCTTGCCGATGCCATGGTCCCTTATCTTCTGGCAAGCGGAATTGAATATACAAGGAATTCGCCTGAGGGGACTGCTGTAGATTCCATTCGTGAATCAAATCAGGGTAGCTATGACCTGCATCTTGCCCTCCATTCCAATGCATCCCCCGACGAGCTTTCGGGAGTGCTTAAAGGACCGATTGTATACTATTATCCTGGAGACCCTCAAGGGCAGCGTGCTTCCACTATAATCGGCAGCAATTTAGAGCTTATCTATCCCGACCCTTCGCTTGTAAGGGTGGAACCCTCCACTGTGATAGGCGAGCTTTCACAGACAAGAGCCCCCGCCTCTTTTTTAGAACTTGCATATCACGACAACCCCGAGGATGCCGACTGGATAAGAAACAATATGGAAACTATTGCCGAGAACCTTGTTGCTTCCCTTTGCGACTTTTTTGACATTCCGCTTGTTCAGCCTCAACCCATCTTAACCGGCCGCGTAAATTCAGACGGGGCATATCTTAACATCCGCAGCAAACCGTCAACCACCTCTTTCAGCAAAGGCGGAATTCCGGACGGAGCGGAAATTACTGTCTATTCCAGACTAGGTGACTGGGATGTTGTGGGCTATAACGACATTGTAGGTTATGCAGCATCTCAATATATTACTGTATAAAAAGTTTTACGGCGGCAAGTCACAAAGACTAACCGCCGTATTTTATTTTTTTGAGTGGCAATTTTTACACGATTTATTCGGGCAGTTTGAACATCCTCCGTCCCATTCTACGTTTTTTCCTTTTTTCCCGATAAGTGCTACAAAAAAACATATTGCAGCAACAATTAAAAGGGCCGCCAAAATTCTCATAAGATACTCCTCTTCCTATTTTCTCCAAGGATATTTTTCAAGGTTGACCATATAGTTTATCGTAAAAACTCATTTTTTCCCATCACAAAACTAGTAATTCCAAAAAGTCACATATATAATGATTATCAATGTTTTTTATTATATCATATTCTCTTTTTACATGTCAATTTCTTGACAAAGATTTTTTTAGATGCTACAATATAGTTAGTGTCATCTAACTGAAGTGAGGTGAAAAAAATGCAAACAAAAGAGCTTAAAATTGGTGGTATGACCTGTGCTGCCTGTTCGGGAAGAATTGAACGGGTTTTGCAAAAACTGGACGGCGTGAGCCAAGTTAACGTGAACTTGACCACCTCTATTGCAACTGTTGTTTTTTCGGATGAAATTATATCTTTTGACGATATTATTCAGCGGATTATTAAACTGGGTTTTGAGGCCTCTCTTTTTATTCCTGAGGAAGAAGAAACCTTTGGCAGAAAAAAAGAGATGAGCAGGCTGAAAATCAGTTTGATTGTTTCCTCTTTGCTCACCTTTCCGCTAATTTTTGGAATGTTTTTAAGTTGGTTTGGGGTGCATATTCATTTTCTGCACAATCCCTGGTTTCAGTTTGTTCTCGCCACACCGGTGCAGTTTGTAATTGGCTGGCGGTTTTATAAACATGGTTTTTATGCCTTAAGAGCACTTTCTCCAAACATGGATGTTCTGGTTGCTCTGGGCACAGGCGCTGCCTATTTTTACAGTGTTTACAATGTGTTTTCCGGACGGACTGTCCCGGGAAGCATGGAGGGACTTTATTTTGAATCCTCAATGACCATCATTACCCTTATTCTTTTTGGTAAATTTTTAGAAGCAAGAGCCGGCGAAAAAACCTCGGATGCCATTGCTCAGCTCATCTCTTTGCAGCCTCAGACTGCACGGATTTTAAAAGATGGCATCGAAAAAGAAATTCCTCTTGCGGAAATTGAGCCCGGAGATATTTTAATTGTTCGCCCGGGAGAAAAAATTCCGGTGGACGGAACCATTGCAGAAGGACGTTCTTCGATAGATGAGTCCATGCTGACAGGTGAAAGCTTGCCTTGCGACAAAACTGTCGGCGACAAAGTTTTTTGCGCAAGCATAAATCTTGCGGGAAGTTTTCAGATGTGCGCCGAAAGGATTGGCAAAGACACCACGCTGTCCCAGATGATAAAACTTGTCAGAAATGCTCAGGGAAGCAAAGCTCCCATACAAAAAATTGCAGACAAAGTTTCCGCCATTTTTGTGCCCGCTGTTTTAGCCATCGCTGCTATAACCTTTACGGTTTGGCTGATTGCGACAAAGAATTTTGAAACATCCCTTCTAAACTCCATCTCTGTATTGGTTATTGCCTGCCCCTGTTCGTTGGGGCTTGCAACGCCGACCGCCATTATGGTAGGAACGGGGCTTGGCGCTAAATACGGCATTTTAATTAAAGGCGGCGAGCATCTGGAAACTGCTCATAAAATATCTGCCATATTGCTCGATAAGACAGGCACCATAACAAAAGGTCAACCTGCCGTCACAGATGTTGTAGCACAAGATGAATATGTGCTTTTATCAGAAGTTGCTGCTATAGAAAACTTTTCCGAACATCCTTTGGCAAAAGCTATTTGCCGGTTTGCAAAAGAAAAATCTCTTACTTTTCCGGAAACTAAAGATTTTACTGCTTATGCAGGCAAGGGTGTTTCTGCCCTCTGCAAAGGAAGAACTCTTTTTGTAGGAACAAGAAAACTTATGGAAGAAAATTCTATTGATTATCAGTCGTTAGAAAAAAAAGCAACCGAGCTTGAATCTGCCGGCAAGACCGTGATGTTTGTCGGTTCGGTAGGTGGTGCTCTTGGGCTCATTGCTGTGGCAGACACTTTAAAAGAAGATTCTGCAAATGCTATTGCCGACCTTAAGAATATGGGAATAGAGGTTATAATGCTCACCGGAGACAATCGTGCTACCGCAGAATTTATTGCATCTCAGGCAGGGATTAAGCGTGTTTATTCACAGGTTCTGCCTGATAATAAATCGCGTATTGTAAAAGACTTGCAAAAAGACGGCCATATTGTTGCCATGGCAGGCGACGGTATCAACGATGCTCCGGCTCTTGTTGCCGCAGATGTGGGTTTTGCAATGAGCGACGGCACACATATTGCTATGGAATCGGCTGATATAACACTTATGCAAGGCAGGCTTTCTTTAGTCCCTGCCGCTATCCGTCTTTCACGGAAAACCATGCAAAAAATACGCCATAATTTGTTCTGGGCATTTTTCTATAACTCCATCGGCATACCCTTTGCGGCTCTGGGCTTTTTAAATCCGGTTCTTGCGGGAAGTGCCATGGCGTTCAGTTCGGTTTCGGTGGTGCTAAGTTCTCTGCTTCTCCGCCGCTTCAGACCGGACAAAACAAGAAAGGAGAAAAGATATGCAAACAAAAATCAACATTGAGGGAATGGCTTGCAACCATTGTGTCGCTTCCGTTTCCGATGCGCTTAAAAACACTTGCGGTGTAACCGAGGCTGTTGTCAGCCTGGAGGAAAAATGGGCGCTCATAACTTTTGACGAAAACAAAGTCTCTCGCGAAAATCTTGTTTCTGTTATTTGCGATTTAGGGTTTGATGCAGAATAAAAATTTTTGTCAAAAAACAAAAATATTGCAATTTTTTTATTTTATGATATACTTATAGCCAGAGGTGATTGAATTGAGCAGAACCGACAAACATAATTATTATCTTGATATAGCTCAGACAGTGCTTGAAAGAAGTACCTGTCTCAGACGTACATTTGGTGCTATAATTGTTAAAAATGACGAAATAATTTCTACCGGCTACAACGGCGCCCCCAGAGGCAGAAAAAACTGCTGTGAGCTTGGCTACTGTATGCGCGAAAAGCTTAACGTTCCGCGCGGAGAGCGTTATGAGCTGTGTCGTTCGGTACATGCCGAGGCAAATGCAATTATAAGTGCATCAAGAAGAGATATGCTTGGCTCTACCCTGTATCTCGTTGGAATAGAAAAAGCCACAGGCGAACTTATAGAAGGAGCAAATTCCTGTTCAATGTGCAAAAGAACAGTTATAAATGCAGGAATTTCAACAGTCATAATCCGTGACACAAAAGATACATATCGTATAGTAGATGTAAACGACTGGATAGAAAATGACGATTCCCTTCTCGGCACTTTCGGATATTGAAAAAACCCTATGAAGCCTTTGCTTCATAGGGTTTTTTTTTATTTTTCCTCATCCATATAAATCTCTTCGGTTTTGAGTTGAAGTTCTTTAAGCCGCTCAATTTCCTCGGATATGGCATTAAACAGGGTAATATAAAGCTCCTTATAATCATTTTTCATGTAATTCTTTCTCCATTCTTTTTTATTTTCACACATAAAAAATGCGCGGACAAAGCCGCGCACGAAAAACGCAGCTCATGTTTTATCGCCAAACAAAACATTATCATATGCAGATGATTTAAAACCCTCAAACACATTTAGAGCTGACATTTTTTCCAAATATCATATGTGTTTAAGGTATTAATAATAGGCATACCACGCCCTATTATAGTAAAAATCACCTACTTTTTTAAAAATAATGTCTTTGTTTGGCAATTCTTATTATATCACCCTGTCAAGTTTTTTGCAATAGTTTTATTCCAATTTTAGTTCATCAAATGTCGACAAAGTTGTTATAAATAAAATTATGCATCCCGAAAATTCGGGATGCATAGTTGTTTTTTTACTTTTTATCTTAACCGAGTTCAGCAAAATATTTGATTGTTCTAACCATCTGGCTTGTGTAGGAGTTTTCGTTGTCATACCATGAAACAACCTGAACTTCATAAAGATCGTCAGAAATTTTTGCAACCATTGTCTGTGTAGCATCAAAGAGTGAACCGTATGTGATGCCTACAATATCAGAAGAAACAATTTCATCTTCGTTGTAACCGAAAGAAGCAGAAGAAGTAGCTTTCATAGCAGCATTGATTCCTTCTTTTGTTACGTCTTTGCCTTTAACAACAGCTGTGAGAATTGTTGTAGAACCTGTGGGAACGGGTACTCTCTGTGCAGCGCCGATAAGTTTGCCGTTAAGTTCAGGAATAACAAGACCGATAGCTTTTGCAGCACCTGTTGAGTTAGGAACTATATTAACTGCTGCTGCTCTTGCACGTCTTAAATCACCTTTTCTGTGCGGACCGTCAAGAACCATCTGATCGCCTGTGTAAGCATGGATTGTAGCCATGATACCCGACTGAATGGGTGCATAGTCGTTAAGAGCTTTTGCCATAGGAGCAAGACAGTTTGTTGTGCAGGAAGCTGCAGAAATGATTTTGTCGTCTTTTGTAAGAGTTTTTTCGTTTACACTGAATACAACTGTAGGAAGGTCATTACCTGCGGGAGCAGAAATAACAACTTTTTTAGCACCTGCATCAATGTGAGCCTGAGATTTTTCTTTAGAGCAATAGAAACCTGTGCACTCTAAAACAACGTCTACGCCAAGTTCGCCCCAAGGACATTCTTTTGCGTCTTTGATAGCATAGATTTTAATTGTTTTGCCGTCTACTGTGATGCTGTCTTCACCAGCTGTTACAGTATGACCATCATATCTTCCCTGAGAAGAGTCATATTTAAGGAGATGAGCGAGCATTTTAGGATCTGTTAAATCGTTAATTGCAACTACCTCATAACCTTCTGCACCAAACATCTGTCTGAATGCAAGACGTCCGATACGTCCGAAACCGTTAATAGCAACTTTTACTGACATATTATAATCCTCCTAAATAAAATTTCATTTTTCTTCACTTTATATTTTACCTCATTTAGCAAAAATATACAAGTACTTCTTTTGCACAAATTTTTTTTACCTTTCTATATATATTTGTGCATTTTATACACTTATATTATTTAGGTTTTTTTGTTATTGACTTTTATTCTTCTTTGTGGTAATATATATAAGCAACACTTTGTTAAAAGTATCTTGATTTTGGGCACCGCAAGCGGTCACGCGATAACGCGGCTGCCTTGCACAACTTATAATTTGCAGGTGTGGCGGAATTGGCAGCATTTGTGCCAAGCGCTGCCGGTGGCAGATTAAGCGAGGCAAAAATGGCGCAGCGGTCGAAATCTTTGATTTTGGGCACCGCAAGCGGTCACGCGATAACGTGGCTGCCTTGCACAACTTATAATTTGCAGGTGTGGCGGAATTGGCAGCATTTGTGCCAAGCGCTGCCGGTGGCAGATTAAGC
>JAZSKF010000071.1:0-2715 GCA_045534715.1 Clostridia bacterium
AGACTAATAAAATATTGACAAAACGAATAGTGTATAATATAATATGGTGTATAAGGAAAAGTATCTTATTATCTATTATGACAGAAAATTTAGAATTGGGGGATGGTAAAATGAAAAAATTGCTGGCAATGGTTTTAGCCCTTGCACTTTTAACTGTAGGTTTGCCTGTTCTGGCAGACTATCCTGCTACACTGACAGCACTTTTGGAGGAAAATTCTATTCCGACTACGAGAAATATAGATGTTCCTGCCGACATTATGATTAAACAAAACGGAGTATATTCGGACGGTCCGGTGAGTGTTGTTCTTTCGGCTGCTTCCTCCCCGGCACTAACAGACTTTAAATCAACACTTTATATGCAAAAGGTAAGACAGACTTTCAATGCATACTATCTTGCTGCAGAGCTTCTTGTTGTTGGCGGTCCGCTTGAAAGCGAGCTTCCTAACTGCAAGGTTACAGGCGAATTTGTAATAACAATCACATATCCTGCCAGCGTTTTGGCGCCTGCCTCTGTAGAGGGCGGGTTTGACATGATAGGCTTTAACCCTGAAGCATCAGGAATTTTTACTGAAACACACAGAGAAGTGGTAGCAAACGAGGACGGCACAAAAAGCACAGTGATAACACTTGCGGTAAGCGGTCCTGACACAGGCTCCGGCAGACCGGGATATGTTCTTGCAAGCCAGCTTAATGCAAACCTTTCGTCATATCTTTCTGACATAACTTTTGAATGTGTGGGTGCAAAAATTACTGCCGAAGGCACACACGTTATCAAAGGCGAAGTTTCCGGATATACAGAAATTAAAGATAATGCCGGCCTCCTTGTCGGCAGAATAAACTATATCGGAAAACAGGGAACAGGCACTACGATAACAGGCACATCTGAAATAACAGAAACTGTAAATGCAACAGTAAGCCAGTCGGGTAACGGCACCGTGGATGTTCCTTCTATGCCGTCAGCCGGTCCTTCAGGCCCGGCAACACCTCCCGCACCGTCGGAAGATGTAACGGTTGAATTCCACGTACCCGAAGCTGACGAAAAGATAGAACCAATAGTTTCTAAAGACGGCGAAGAAATCAAGGTAAACGTTGATGAAATCGCTCCTGAAAGAGAAGGCTTTGCATTCGGCGGCTTCTACTTTGACAAAAACAAAACCCAGCCGGCAGAAGGCGAGATAACAGTTACAGAAAGCACTGTTCTTTACGGCGACTGGGTTAACATCACAGCTCCGGAAGTTTTAAACAGCGACGACCATTCGCCATATATCAAAGGCTATCCGGACGGAACCGTAAGACCTAACGACAACATCACAAGAGAAGAAATTGCAACAATTTTCTTCAGACTGTTAAGAGACCATGTGAGAGAAGAAATCCTCACGTATGACCACGACTTTACAGATGTTGATACAGACAAATGGTCAAACGAAGCTATTGCCACAATGGCAAATGGCGGATATCTCACAGGTTATGCAGATGGTTCTTTCAGACCTGAAGGAGATATGACAAGAGCAGAATTTGCAACCATTGCATACAGAGTACTTGGTAAACAGGTAGAAGGAAGCAAAGGATTTGCTGATGTAGAAGGTCACTGGGCAGAAGAAGCTATCCTTGCAGTTGCCAACAATGAATGGATAGACGGTTATCCGGATGAAAGCTTCAGACCGGACGCACATATCACAAGAGCAGAAGCTATAACAATTGTTAACAGAATGCTTGTAAGATATGCTGACCACGAGCTTGCACAGTCCAACTGGCCGGACAATAGCGAAGGCGACTGGTACTACCACGCAATAAACGAGGCAGCAACAGACCACGACTTTGACAGAAAAGAAAACAAATACGACGAAGCGTGGATAGCTGAATAAAAAAGAAATAGGAAAGCGTGAATGTCGGGTATGACATTCACGCTTTTTTATTGAACGGGAAAGATTATATTGTAGGGGCGGGGATTAACCCCCGCCCGTTTATTGTATAACGAAAACCGCGCGATAGTCGCGTGGTTTTATTTTAAGTTATTTTAACCGAACAGAAATTTCGCCTGTTGCAAGGGTTATAAGACTTCCGTCGGGTGTCCGGACTATAAGCCCGCCCCGGCTGTCAACATCTTCCGCAACGGCAGAAAAAGTTTCTCCGCCGGCGGTAAAAGAAATCTCTTTACCAAGAACAAAACACCGCTTTTTATATCTTGCAATAATATCGCCCGGTTTCTCATAAAGGGTATATTTAAGTAGGTTGTTTGTTATCTCTGCAATCATTTGCTCTCTGGGAACAGAACTGCCTAAAGAGGCAGCAATGTCCGAAAGCTCGTCAGGGAAAAGACAGGTGGTCATATTAAGACCAACGCCTACGACAACGGCAAACTTTCCGTTTGAAAGAGGCACAGATTCAGCAAGAATTCCGCAAATTTTTTTGCCACCTAAAAAAATGTCGTTCACCCATTTGATAAGAGGTTCTTTCCCCGTGAGAGAGACTATGGCATCTGTCACGGCAACCGCTGCAACCGAGGTTATGAAAAGTGCATCTGCCGGGGAGGAAACCTCCGGGAGAGCAAGCGTCATATATATTCCCGTTCCGGCGGGAGAAAAAAAGGTTCGCCCTAATCTGCCACGGCCGCCCGTCTGACTGTCGGACACTATGAGAAAAGGCAGTTTTTTCTCCTCTTTAGCAAGATTTTTTGCCAGAGTGTTTGTTGAGGGGACAACATCATAAACAGTT
>JAZSKF010000232.1:0-1643 GCA_045534715.1 Clostridia bacterium
CTTTCATCATACTTTTGAGCATTGTATGTGAAATAATATCATAGGTAGCTTCTCCTTTAACCTGTTCCAGAACTTTTTGCAGGGTAAGCGAATGAACATTGTCCGGTTTATCTTTTAAAACAATGTCAAAGACTGAAGCAAGGTTAAAGAAAACCTCCATTTTTTCTTTGGACGGCTTTTCGTGGTTACGGAAAACAAAAGGGACGTTCATCCAGAAAAAATGTTCTGCAACAGTTCTGTTGGCAGCAAGCATAAATTCTTCTATTATTGAATTTGAAATGGTATATTCATATTTTTTAATATCAATAACTTTCCCATCATCGTCAAAAATCAGCTTCGTTTCGGGAAAATTAAAATCTATACTGCCCTCTGCAATTCTTTTGTTCCGTAAAACGCGAGCAAGCTTTTCCATTTCCTTTATCATAGGAAGAATTTTTTCATATTTCCCCAAAAGTTTTGCGTCTCCACCAAGAACTTTTGTTATTTCTTCATACGAAGTTCTTTCTGTGGTTTTAATAACCGCTTCAAAAATTTCATGGTCAACAATTTCACCATCAGGTGTAATGGACATTTCTATCGAAAGAGTCAACCTGTCCATTCCATGATTTAAACTGCAAATTCCGTTTGACAGTTTCGGAGGCAACATTGGTATAACCCCGCCCGCAAGATAAATGCTTGTTCCTCTTTCAATTGCTTCCCGTTCAATTGCCGACCCTTTTTTTACATAATGTGAAACATCTGCAATGTGAACTCCTAAAAGGTAGTTTCCATCATCTTTTTTCTCAAGCGAAACGGCATCGTCCAAATCCTTGGCGTCTTCTCCGTCAATAGTGAAAATTATTTTATCCCGCAGATCTCTTCTCCCTGCCAAATCGGTTTCATCAATCTGTTCGGCAATGAGTTTTGTTTCTTTAATAACATCAGCCGGGAACTCGTCTTTTATATCAAAAGTTCTGATAACGCTTTTAAGAATTGTTCCGGGAGCTGATTCATAACCTAAAATTTCAACAATTCTTCCCTCGGCGTGTCTGTCCAAAGTTGGATATTTTATAATTTCCACAACAACTTTCTGCCCTCTGCGTGCTCCCATAAGGTCGCCATAACCAATCCTGATGCTTTTGGGGAAACGTTTGTTGTCAGGGAACGCTTCATAGCCTTTAAACCTTTTTTTCAGCGAACATACCAGTGTTTTTGTTTTTCTTTCAGCAACTTTAACAACTTTCCCCTCAGCGCGTTTCTGTTCGGTTTCTTTTGACATTATCTTAACAAAAACAACATCTTCGTTCATCGCTCCGCCAGAATAATCGGCAGGAATGAAAATGTCTTTTTCTCTGTTTTTGACACTGACAAAACCAAAACCTTTTTCATTTCCCAGATATACACCTTTTAAAACACCATTTTCATTAGAAGGCATGAGCCTGCCTTTTTTACTTTCAAAGGCAAGCCCATCGTAAATTATTTCATCAATAAGCATTAAAAATTCGGGCATATCCGAAGACGGAACATCAAGCACTGTTGCAAGTTCCTCTCGTTTTAGCGGAATGTAATTTTTGCTGCCGATATATGCCACAATTTTTTCTTTTCGATTCAATAAATACACCTCATATCAAAGTTGTGAAAGCGAATCCTTAACAAGTTCATTA
>JAZSKF010000126.1:0-8370 GCA_045534715.1 Clostridia bacterium
ATCAAATCCAATGTATCAATACGGAATACCGAAAAGTATACGATTGTTTTTAAGAAGCAAAAATACGCGATGTTCTTACCCAACCTTTAGATGAGGTACGATTGGAGGATACAGGCCACCAGATTGCAGAAACTACACAAAAGGAGATCAAAAGTAACAAGAAGAATAAGACCCTAATTGACAAACTGCAGAAATCATTTGGGGCAATATTACTTGTCGCTGCTATTATTGTTGGAGGTTACTTCGTATGGGATAATATCAACAAAGAAGCTTTGTTTATTGGTGAATATGCGTTTGTAAAATAAAAAAGAGTCGTTGTTTTTACAACGACTCTTTTAACAAAATATTATAAATCTCTTTCTATCAGGTCTTCATAGGTTTCACGGCGGACAGCAAGTGTGTCCTTTCCGCCCGATATCATAACAATTGGCGGACGTGGAATTCTGTTGTAGTTTGAAGACATGGAATAGTTATATGCTCCTGTTACAAGTACGGCAATCTTATCGCCTCGGACAGGAGTTTTTATATTGACATTTTCCTGAATCAAATCGCCGCTTTCGCAACATCTGCCGGCAATTGTTGCACAAATGTCGGGCTTTTCGTTTGCTCTTGAGGCATTTAAAATTGTGTATGCCGACCCGTAGAGAGCATACCTGGGGTTGTCGGTCATGCCGCCGTCAATGGAAATATAGCTTTTATAGCCTGTAATTGTTTTAACACTGCCGGCAGTATAAAGAGTAACTCCTGCATCTGCAACAATGCTTCTTCCCGGTTCCATAAGCACGCGGGGCAGAGCGATACCGTTCTTTTCACAACCCGATTTTACATGGTCTGCTACAAGTTTGATATTTTCTGCTATGTCAATATGACCGTCCGCTTCAGTATAACGAACACCATAGCCACCGCCTAAGTTGAGATATTTTGTGACCACACCGAAAGTAGTTTGCATCTCGGCGGAAAATTTTATCATAATATCTGCAGCATCACAGAAAGGTTTGCTGTCGAAACATTGAGAACCGACATGACAGTGGAAACCGTCGAGAGAGACATTTTTCAGATTTTTAACTATATATTCCACAAGCTCTGCTGCCTGACCAGTCTCGATGGCGCTGCCGAATTTGGAATCCACCTTGCCGGTAGTGATAGCGGCGTGTGTATGCGGGTCAATGCCGGGAGTAAGCCGAAGCAGAATATGCTGAATTTTGCCATATTTTTTTGCAGTTTTATCTATAACATCGAGCTCTTCGCGATTGTCTGCCACAAAATAACCGATGTTGCTCTGAATGGCAAATTCAATGTCTTCGTCCGTTTTGTTGTTGCCATGGAAAAAAGCTTTTTCAAGGGGGAAGCCGGCGGCTTTTGCGGTGAACAGTTCCCCGGGAGAAACAATGTCTGTTCCCATACCTTCCTCATTTGCGATTTTGTATATTCCTTTAAAACAAAGGGCTTTGGATGCAAGCAGAGGCATAGAACCCTCGCCAAAATATTTTTTCATTGAATCCACATATGTGCGGCAGTTTTCCCTGATTCGCTCTTCATCAATGAGCATAAGGGGAGTGCCATACTTTTCGGCAAGCGAAACGGTATCGGCACCTGCAAGGGCAAGATGCCCCTCGGCATTTATGGACAGATTAGTATGTAACATATTTTATCACCATTATATAAGCTTGTGCTGACGCATAATATCAAGCATTTTTTTCTCAAGAGTTTCGTCCATGGTAGTAAGAGGAAGTCTGAGATAGTTGTCGCAAAAACCCATTGCAGCCATTGCAGCTTTTACGGGGATGGGGTTAACTTCGCTGAACAAAGCATCAATCAAAGCGTGATATTTACATTGGAGCTTTGCACTGCCTGCAATATCACCGCTGAAGAACTTGTCGCAGATTTCCACAGTTTCTTTAGGCATAACGTTTGACAGAACTGAAATTGCACCAATGCCGCCAAGAGACATAAGAGGAACAATCTGGTCGTCATTGCCCGAGTACAAATCGAGTTTGTCGCCGACTCTTGCCATGGTTTCAACAATTTTGGAAATGTTGCCGTTTGCCTCTTTTATTGCCACAATGTTTTCATGGTCTGCCAGAACTTCGTAGGTTGCAGGTTCAATGTTTACGCCTGTTCTTGATGGTACGTTATAAAGGATAACAGGTTTTTTGCTTTTGTCTGCAATTTCTGTAAACATACCGATGAGACCTTTTTGAGTTGCTTTGTTGTAGTATGGTGTAACAACAAGAACTGCGTCCGCACCTTCCTGGCATGCGCAATCAGTGAGGTCTACTGCATAGGCAGTATCGTTACTGCCTGTTCCGGCAATAACAGGAACACGGCCGGCTGCACGTTTTACGGCGAAGGAAATGGCGTTTCTGTGCTCATCGTCAGTAAGAGTTGAAGCTTCGCCGGTAGTTCCGCACACAACAAGGGCGTTGATGCCGCTGTTTATCTGCCAGTCAATGAGTTTGCCAAACTGTTCGTAATTTATACCATTTTCGTCAAGCGGTGTTATAAGCGCTGTCGCAATTCCTTTAAAAATAGTTTTTTTCATAATATCCTCCTAATATATAAATAAATTGTAAACAAAAAAGACAATTCGCTTGCGAATTGTCCTGAATTACCCCAATATAGTAATATACATGGAAATAAACAGATAGCACTCCGCAAAAGCGACAGTTGGGCAAATCTTATTTCGACCAACCAGACCGGCTCATCGCAGCAAAGCCGTCTTCGGCACCTGCACCTTTCACCGTAGGAAAAACTCTGCGAAGTTATTGCACCTACGGCTACTGATTACAAAATGCTCCTCTATCAAATTATAAAAATCATATCATATTTATTACACATTGTCAATATATTTATGAAAAATTATTTCACGATATATATTTTGTTGGAATTTGTCTCCCAGGAAAGATATACCCCGAAAATCCGTCTGAGGTCGCCTGCGGACAGATAATTCTTCCCGTTTATTAACTGAAGCGGAACGTCGAGCGAGGTCATTTTTTCGTTCAGGCTTATTTTTTTTGCAGCCTGCTTATAGGAAATGAAATTCAAGTGGTTGTACAATGTGGTGATGCCATTTTCATCTGCTATATTATAGCCCAGGAAAAAGGCAACATCTTCAATGGGAAGATAAAGTTTGCCGCGGAACAGTGTGGGAGAAGCGGCAACACGGTTTTCGCCGTTGACTGTATATGTGGTATTGCCAAGAGAGCATGAGATTATCCTGCTGTCTGCCCCTGAAAGCGCAAGATCTACTCTGTCTCCTGATATGGGGTCAAATGCGAGTGAAGTGTCTGCCAGGTCATATACCACAGTCTTTGTGTTTTTTGTTTTGTCTACATAGAAAAGTTCAAGAGGAAGTTCTTCTTTTACAAGGAGTTTTATTTCTTCCGGAGTTTTCATAACAGAGGGTGGTACAAGTTCTTCGTCTGAATAAACAAACGAAAATCCGGTTACGGCGGAAAGTGCGGTGTTATAGGTTACAAGAGCACCTTCGCCAATAATTCTTACTCCGTCTTTATATCTGGCAAAACTGGAAAGATATTCGTCACCACTTATTTGACTTAAGCCAAAATATCTTAAATCAAACTGAAAGGCAAGAGGGCTTATAAAATCTTTTGCCCTGTCCGGTGAAAAAACCGACTCGCTTTGTGGTCTGTAAGAACTGTTTAAAATGGTGTTGTAACTGAGAAGAGTTCCTGTTTCCGCATTCACATAAGCACGGGCAAAAACATAGGGAGTGGAGCAGTCTATACCCTCAAACCATTCTATGTCCTGCTTGTCGTACATGGTTGTAAACCGCAAAATTCCGTCTGCATAATTTTCCGGGACAATGTCAATACAAATTGCAGGGATAAAGTCTGATTTTCCGTCTTTATTTGCATAGAAGAAAGCTTTTCCGCCTACTGCTGATGCGGCATAGCCGGAAGAAAGGTTAAGGTGTTGCATATTAAGCAAAGAGCTTAAATCAAAAGAAGAAATTTCTGCCGATTTGTCTGCAACAAAGGAAAATTCCTCCTGTTTAATATTGTTGTCAAAATAGTAGCGGGAATCGTAATATAAATCATTATAGTAATAGTTGTAATCGTACATTACAATGTCTGTAATTTCTCCCGTCTGGGCATTTATTGCCATGGGATTTTTTCTGTTTGCTATATACATCGGACGAATTGTCTTTATGCGTGCCTGGTGGTCAAAGGAAGTGTTGTAGACAAGTTCAAAACCGATTTTATCACAGTATATATCAAGAGCAGATTCTTTGGAAACAAGTCCGGTCATAACGTCGTAGTTGCAGCCTGTTCTGCCAAACCCTTTATAATAGGATACAATGCCGCTGTACTTATCCACAACAACAGTAGCATCTCTGCCTAAAAGACGTATGCTGTTATGATGCTCTGAAAAATGATATTCGTATGCCGAGGCAGCAGAAGATATAAATTTGAGATTAACGTCAGGCATAATCTTTTTTAAAAATTTTTCAGCCACATTATAAGCGTCTTTTTTTGAAATGTTAACCTTTTCGGGAGAAAGAAAACCATCGTCCAGACGGGCAATATTATAATAGATAATATCGCCGCCATCGGTTATTCCTGCAACGATTTTTATGTCGTCCCAGAACCAGCCCAGCATCCACACGTTAAGGTCCTCGGAAATGTTTATCCGTTCATACATAAGAGTCGAACCGGTTTCATCAATGTCAAGAAGAGACACAGCTCTTATGCGGATGTTTTCGGGAAGCTTGTGATATTCGTAAGCATTTGCACAAACGGGCAGCAAAGCAAGAATGAGCAATATGTAAATAAATTTTTTAAGTTTCATAAAAACCACCAATCCATAGTCATATAAGTATTATACAATATTTATGTAACAGACAAGTAACCATTTAATTACTTTTATATTACAGTTTTCTTGCACAGGTAAAAATATTGTATTGCAAAGAGAAAAGGTTTAGTGTATAATATTTAATATCGGACTAAAATTAAAGGAATGGAAACAGATTGATGATTAAAGAAAATTTGAAAAAATATCCGCTTATGGCGGTCAGAGATATGGTTATATTTCCGCTTATGGTTATGCACCTTGATGTTGGGCGTGAAATATCTAAAAAAGCACTCGAAGCTGCACAGGAAAAGGACAATATGATTTTTCTTGTAACCCAGAAAACACTTGCGGGCGAGGAAGTGGGCGAGGAAGATTTATATCTTTTCGGCACAATAGCAAAGATTAGACAGTCAAACACTCTTCCCGACGGCAATATACGTATTATTGTCGAGGGGATAAGTCGTGCAGAGATTATGTCGGTCGGCAAAACAGACGGATATCTCACGGCAGATGTGCTGGAGCATGAAGTGCATTACAACAGAAATGATATTGAAATAAGAGCTCTTGCAACAAGATGCAAGGACCTTTTTATTGAATATACAAAAATATCAGGAAACATAAACCCGGAAGCCATATTTGGTATGGTAAATATTTCCAACGAGGGTCAGAGAGCCGATGTTATTGCTTTTAATTCAGGCACAAATGTTGCAGGTAAACAAAAGGTTCTTGAATGTCTTGATGTACGCGACAGACTGTTTCAGGTTATATATCTTCTGACAGAAGAAATAGAAGTTTTGAAGATTGACCAGAAAATTGATGGTAAAGTCAGACAGTCTATGGAACAGCATCAACAGGAATATTATCTCCGCGAAAAGATAAAAGCGGCGGAAGAAGAGCTTTCCGAGCTTACGGGCGAAGACGAGGAAATTGGCAGATATGTCAGCAAAATGGACAGTATGGATTTACCTGATGAGGTGAGAGAAAAACTTTGGCACGAACTGGACAGGCTGAAAAAACTGCCCATGGCTACAGGGGAAACAGGAGTTATTCAGTCCTATATAGAAACGGTGCTTTCTCTTCCGTGGAATAAATCGTTAAAAGTTAAAACAGATATTAAAAAAGCAAGAAAAATCTTAGAAGCAGACCACTATGGTCTGGAAAAAGTGAAAGAACGCGTTATTGAACATTTGTCTGTTATGAAACTTACAGGGAAACCGCAAGGGTCGATACTTTGTCTGTACGGACCGCCGGGAACAGGGAAAACATCGGTTGCCCGGTCAATAGCAAGAAGTATGGGAAGAGAATATGTCAGAGTATCTCTCGGCGGAGTGCGTGACGAAGCGGACATAAGAGGGCACAGAAAAACATATATCGGTTCAATGCCGGGAAGAATTGTGGAAGCACTTAAAAAAGCCGGATGCGACAATCCGATGATACTTTTAGACGAAATTGACAAAATGGGTGCGGATGGCAGAGGAAATCCGGCAGCTGCACTTCTTGAAGTTCTTGACAGTGAACAAAACCATGCTTTCAGAGACCATTATTTAGAGCTTCCTTTTGATATTTCAAAGGTTATGTTTATTACAACAGCCAACAGTCTTGACACAATTGACAGGGCACTGCTTGACAGAATGGATATAATAAATCTTTCGGGATATCATTATGAGGAAAAGCTTAATATTGCAAAAAAATATCTTGTTGCAAAACAGTGCGAAAAGCACGGCGTTTCAAAAAAACAGCTGAAATTTACAGATGGCGCAATAAAAGAAATAATCGACAGATACACAAGGGAGGCGGGTGTCCGCAGTCTTGAGAGAAAAATTGCGACAATATGCCGGAAAACCGCGGTAGCACTTGTGGAATTACCTGAAAAAACAGTTAAAGTGGATGCCGCAAATGTTAAAGATTATCTGGGAACTCCGGTATATTCCGACCCATCGGAAAAAGCTGCGGGAGTGCCCGGGGTAGCAACGGGACTTGCCTGGACGGCGGTGGGCGGAGAAACGCTTTCCATAGAAGTTAACGTGCTTGAAGGCAGCGGCGAACTTAAACTGACGGGCAATTTGGGCGACATAATGAAAGAGTCTGCCCAGGCGGCAATAAGCTATATAAGAAGTAGGGCAAAAATACTCGGGCTTGATGAAACTTTCCATAAAACAAAGGATATTCATATCCACGTGCCTGAGGGAGCAACTCCAAAAGACGGTCCTTCGGCAGGAATCACAATTGCAACAGCGGTTATATCTGCGCTGACGGGAAAAGTTTTGCGCCAAAGGATAGCAATGACCGGAGAGGTTACAATCCGGGGAAGAGTTCTTGCGATTGGAGGACTTAAAGAAAAAAGTCTTGCAGCACTCAGATGTGGAATGGATATGGTTATAATTCCTGTTGATAATAAAAAAGATATTGAAGAATTGCCGGCTGCGGTGAAAGAAAACATAAGTTTTATTTGTGTCGAAAATATGGACGAGGTGCTCAAATATGCATTTGAAGAGACCGTATTTGCCGGAAAAAACACAGAAAAACACAAAAAAATCGGTATGGATGTGGCATATATTCCGGGCAAGGAAGACACAATCAATAAATATATGAAATAAAAATGTTGACTTGTTACTCAATTTGGGGTATAATACTATAAGGTAGTTTGAGAGGAGTGTTTGTGTGAAAAACATTAAAAATAAAAATGCAATAACCGGTGAAGAACATTACACAAATCTTATGCTCATTGTTGTTGCTGAAGCTATGGTATTACTCATAACTCAAATGCTCATATACAACGGTTTTAAGGTTGCAATGTTCATCAATACAACTATGAATGTGATTGTTCCTGTAATTCTTGCAGTGGCAGCAGTTGTTTTTGTGACTTCTGCGATACTCTATTTTTCAAAGAAAAAGGGTGCCGTCATATCATTGGTATTCAGCGGATATATAACGTTTCTGATGTGTGTTATAAGATATATTCCAAACGAGTTTTCACAGTCGCTCGGACGTTATATCCCCAACTATTTAAAAGGCCAGAAAATTGGAATGTTTCTTTCTGTTATATATGTAATTGCGGGAATTGTATATTGCATAACAGCGGAAAAAAGGTGTAAAAAAAGTAAATAATAAATTGCCCGCAAGTATGTTTGTTCTTGCGGGTTTTTACATAATCTGAGAGGATATTTTTATGTGGATTGCAGACGGTTGGAAAGATTTTGAAGTTATTGATACAGGCAGCGGTGAAAAACTGGAACGCTGGGGAGATATTATTCTCGCACGTCCCGACCCGCAGGTTATCTGGAATAATTCTGAAAAGGACAGACTATGGGAAAAGGCTCATGCAAGATACCACAGAAGTAGCTATGGCGGTGGTGGATGGAAGGTCAGCAAAAACATACCGGACAAGTGGACAGTATCATATAAAGACCTTAAATTTAATATAAAGACCATGGGCTTTAAACACACAGGTCTTTTTCCTGAACAAGCTGTTAACTGGTCACTTGCTCAAAAACTGATCAAGGAGGCAAATTGCGAAATTTCTGTTCTTAACTTGTTTGCTTATACAGGTGGCGC
>JAZSKF010000037.1:0-7928 GCA_045534715.1 Clostridia bacterium
ATTCTATGCCTATGGGAGAGATGTGTTATGAGTAAAACGAGGGTGCCGACAGGATATAAGTCGTCGCTTAATTTATTTGATACACAAATAGCTATCGGAAAGCTTAAAAGAATATTTGAAGATAATCTGGCAGAAAAACTCAATCTTAAAAGGGTTTCCGCCCCCTTGTTTGTTGACCCGAACACAGGAATGAACGACAATTTAAGCGGGGTTGAAAGACCGGTTTCTTTTGATATTCCCGACACAAAGAAAAATGCCGAGGTGGTTCATTCGCTTGCAAAGTGGAAAAGGATGGCTTTAGGCAAGTATGATTTTCGTCCCGGTAAAGGGCTTTACACTGATATGAACGCCATAAGACGTGACGAGGAACTTGACAATATACATTCTGTTTATGTTGACCAGTGGGACTGGGAAAAGGTCATCACCCGAGAAGACAGAACGGAAGAATATCTTAAAAACACTGTAAGCGACATTGTCGGAGCAATATGCGATACACTTGACGCAATCAAGGAACGTTATCCTGAAGTTAAAACTGAGATAAAAAGAGAGGTTTCTTTTGTGACCTCGCAGGAGCTTTTGGACCTTTACCCCGACATGACGGCAAAGGAAAGAGAAAATGCTTACTTAAAAGAACATAAAACGGCGTTTATTATGAAAATTGGCTGCAAACTATCAAACGGCAAGCCGCACGACAACAGAGCTCCCGACTATGACGACTGGGAACTAAACGGAGATATAATGTTCTGGAACGATGTTTTAGAGCAGGCGTTTGAAATTTCCAGCATGGGAATTCGCGTTGATGAAAAATCTCTTGATGAGCAGCTTACAAAAGCGGGCTGTGAGGACAGACGAAATCTTGAGTTCCATAAAAAACTCCTGGCGGGAGAGCTTCCGCTCACAATAGGCGGCGGAATAGGACAGTCAAGACTTTCAATGCTTATCCTGGGCAAAGCGCACATAGGCGAGGTTCAGGTTTCTTTATGGGACGATGAAACAGTTAACAAATGCAGTGAAGCAGGAATTATGCTCTTATAGACAGAAAGGTTGTGAAAATATGAAAAGCATACCGGAAATTTTCGGCAGTATGGTTTTTAACAATGATGTTATGAAAGAAAGACTTCCGGAAGAAATTTATAAATCTTTACACCGCACAATTGAAAAGGCGGCGCCGCTTGACAAATCACTTGCGCCGGAAATTGCAGAAGCAATGAAAAACTGGGCAATCGAAAAAGGCGTGACACATTACAGTCACTGGTTCCAGCCTATGACGGGCATAACTGCCGAAAAGCACGACAGTTTTATTGTGCCTGACGGGGAAGGCCATGTTATCATGGAGTTTTCCGGCAAAGAACTTGTTAAAGGCGAATCGGACGCTTCAAGTTTTCCGTCAGGGGGACTCAGAGCTACTTTTGAAGCAAGAGGATATACCGCGTGGGACCCCTCTTCTTATGCTTTTATAAAAGACAAAACACTCTACATACCAACAATTTTCTGTTCTCATAACGGGGAAGCGCTTGACAAAAAGACCCCGCTTCTGCGTTCTATGGATGCGGTTGATAAACAGGCAAAACGAGTGCTTGCTCTTTTTGGCAAAGAAACTTCAAGAGTTGTGCCGCAGGTTGGTCCTGAACAGGAATATTTCTTAATTGACAAAAAGCTTTACAACAAACGTAAAGACCTTATTTATACCGGCAGAACCCTGTTCGGCGCGAAACCTCCAAAGGGTCAGGAAATGGACGACCATTATTTCGGCAGCATCAAAACAAGAGTTGCCGAATATATGAAAGAACTTGATGAAGAACTCTGGAAACTCGGAGTGCTTGCTAAGACAAAGCACAACGAGGCAGCTCCTGCTCAGCACGAGCTTGCGCCTGTTTTTGCAACGGTTAATATTTCTTCCGACCACAACCAGATTACTATGGAGGTTATGAAGAAAATTGCCGAGAAACATGGGCTTGTGTGTCTGCTCCACGAAAAACCGTTTGCGGGCGTAAACGGCAGCGGCAAACACAACAACTGGTCACTTTCCGCAAGAAAAGTGGGCAATCTGCTTGACCCGGGCGATTCTCCCGAAGACAATGCACAGTTTTTGCTTTTCCTTTGTGCAGTTCTTAAAGCCGCAGACGACTATCAGGATCTGCTCAGAACTTCGGCAGCTACAGCCGGCAACGATTTAAGACTTGGCGGCGACGAAGCGCCTCCGGCGATTATATCCATTTTCCTTGGAGACGATTTAACTGAGCTTATAGAGTCTATCGAAAAAGGCGAAAAATATGAAAAGCACGGCAAAAAGTATATGGAAATAGGCGTTGACCTGCTTCCAAAAATTCCTGTTGACACGACTGACAGGAACAGAACTTCGCCTCTTGCTTTTACAGGCAACAAATTTGAGTTCAGAATGCTGGGTTCTTCAAACTCAATTGCCTGTGCAAACATTATGCTCAACTCTTCAGTAGCTGAGTCACTTAGACAGTTTGCTGACCGTCTTGAAAAAGCGGAAGATTTTAATAAAGAACTTTCACTTCTTATAAAAGATACTATAAAAGCGCACAAAAGGATTATTTTTAGTGGCAACAACTATTCAGAAGAATGGGTGAAAGAAGCTGAAAAACGAGGACTTTTAAATCTTCGTACAACACCCGACTGTATGCCGACACTTCTTGACAAAAAGAATGTTGATATGCTGACACGTCACGGTGTGTTTACAGAATCGGAGCTTAAATCCAGATGTGAAATTATGCTGGAAAACTATTGCAAGACGGTGAACATCGAAGCGCTTACAATGATTGAAATGGCAAAAAGAGATTATCTGCCGGCAATTCATAAAGCTGCAAGAGAAGCGGCGAGAACGGTTTCACTTTATAACGAAACAGGCGTTGACGCAAAAGAAGAAAAAGAACTTCTGCAGCAGATGGCGGACTATGGCAAAAAGCTTTATGCCGATATAAAAGTGCTTGAAACTGTTATGAAAGAAAAGGACAGCTTTAAAGACTATATGGCTCTTTCCAAATTCTTTGCGGAAAAGGTTATACCCGCTATGGAAAAGGTGAGAGAATCGGTGGACGGTGCGGAAATGATTGTATATTCGCAAATCTGGCCGGTGCCCTCATACGGCGAACTTTTGTTTAGTGTATAAAAATTTAAAATGCTCTGTTTGTACACAGAGCATTTTCTTTTGTCGAAAATAAATGGTAAAAATTCAGAGTAAAGAGCTTCCCCTTCGGAAATAATAACAAAAGATTATTACCGGAGGTGCACAAAATGAAAAAGGTTGAAATATGCGGAGTTAATACTTCTAAACTGCCCGTTTTGTCCCGCGAGAGAAAAAAGGAGCTTTTTGAAAAAATAAAACAAGGGGACAGCGTGGCGAGAGAGGAGTTTATCCACGGAAATCTCAGACTTGTTTTAAGTGTTATGAAACGGTTTTCGGTGAGGGGAGAAAATGCAGACGACCTCTTTCAGGTGGGGTGTGTGGGACTTATTAAAGCCATTGACAATTTTGACACCTCCCAGAATGTTCAGTTTTCAACCTATGCAGTTCCAATGATTATCGGAGAAATAAGACGGTATTTGAGGGATAACAATCCCATAAGAGTGAGCCGGTCTATAAGAGATACGGCATATAAAGTTTTGCAGATGAAAGAAAAACTTATTGCAGAAACTGGTCAGGAGCCCACGCTTGATGAAATTGCAAAAAAGCTGGAAATCTCAAGAGAGGAGGTCACTTTTGCACTTGATGCAATTCAGGAACCTGTATCTCTTTTTGAACCGGTTTACCACGATGGCGGAGATGCGGTTTATATTATGGACCAGGTTAAAGACAATAAAAGCACCCCCGAAAACTGGATAGAAAATGTTGCGCTTCATAATGCCATGGATAAACTCAGCGACAGAGAGAAACACATTTTGAATTTGCGGTTTTTCCGTGGAAGAACACAAATGGAGGTTGCGCGGGAAATAGGAATTTCGCAGGCACAGGTCAGTCGTCTTGAAAAATCGGCGCTTAAGAATATGAAAAAGAATATGTAATAACACAAAAACCCGGAACATATTGTCCCGGGTTTTGTGTTTATTTAACGTGCAGCAGGGTTCTGTCCAGACTGCGATAGTTTATAGCTTCTGCAATATGCAGATAGTTTATATTTTTTTCTCCTGCCAGATCGGCAATTGTACGTGCCACCTTAATAATTCGTGTATATGCTCTGGCGGAAAGTCCAAGTTTTTTATAGGCTGCTTCCAGAACAGACTTTTCGTTGTCGCCAAGCGGACAATACCTTTTGAGTTGTTCGGAAGAAAGGTCGGAATTGCAGTAAACGCCATCTTCTTTATATCTTTCCAGTTGGAGTTTCCTTGCGGCATTAACACGTTTTCTTATTTCTTCCGAGCTTTCTGCTTTGGTTTCGTCCGCAAGATTTTCATATTTCACCGCTTCAACATTCAGCTGAATGTCTATTCTGTCCAGAAGCGGTCCGCTTATTTTGCTGAGATATCTGTGTATTTGCGCGGGAGAACATGTGCAGTGTTTTGATGGGTCACCAAAAAAACCACAAGGACAAGGATTAAGCGCCGCAACCAGAATGAAATTGCTGGGATAAGTAACAGTTGCGTTTACTCTTGACACAGTCACCTTCATATCTTCAAGAGGTTGACGCAGAATTTCAAGAGCAGACCTGCTGAATTCCGGGAACTCGTCCAGAAATAGAACTCCGTTGTGGGCAAGACTTACCTCTCCGGGTTTTGGGATTCTGCCGCCGCCTGTAAGACTTGTGGGCGAAAGGGAATGGTGAGGTGCTCTGAAAGGTCTGGTTGTCATAAAAGGCACATCATCCGGCAGACAGCCCGCTATTGAGTGTATTTTTGTAACCTCAAGTGCTTCCTCAAAAGACATTGAGGGAAGTATTGACGGAAGTCTTTGTGCAAGCATTGTTTTGCCTGAACCGGGAGGGCCTGCCATAATGCAGTTGTGACCACCTGCAGCAGCTATTTCAAGCCCTCTTTTAACAGAATCCTGTCCCTTTACATCAGCAAAATCCATAGAAGATGAAATTTTGGCGTCCTCAAAGTCAAGAAGATTATATGAAGCGGGAGAGATTTCCTGTGTGCCGGTAAGATGAAGAATGATGTCCTGCAGACTTTCTGCACCAAAAACAGAAACGTCTTTCACAACCGAAGCTTCCCTGGCACATTTTGCCGGAAGTATTATTTTCTTAAACCCAAGTTCTCTGGCGGAAATGACCATCGGCAAAACTCCCGGAAGTGGCCGGAGTTCGCCGTTTAAGGAAAGTTCGCCAAAGAAAATGTAACCGTCGGTCTGAGACTGGGAAAGCATGCCCGAACAAATAAGAATTGACAGTGCTATTGGAAGGTCAAAACCGGCACCTTCTTTCCGGATATTTCCGGGGGCCAGGTTAACCGTAACCTTGCCGGCAGGAAAATCGTATCCGATGCTTCCAATTGCAGCGAGAACACGTTCCCTCGCTTCTTTAACTGATGCATCCGGCAAACCAACAATGTCGAAAGAAGGCAGCCCGGAAGCAAGAGAACATTCAACCTCAACGGAAAAGCCGTCAATACCGGAAATACCGCTGCTGAAAACTTTAGAAACCATAAATTAACACCTTTCTTAAAATAGAAGAAAGCACCGGCAGACAAAAATGTCGCAGGTGCAACTAACCTTAAATTATGCGGGGGTTGAAGCGTAGACTGCAATATCAATATTATGAGTTAAAATATCAATATAGCTGAAAGCGGTTAAACCGCCATCTTCATCACTCTTGTTGTCGAAACGAACCACAAACAGGTTGGGATATGTATTTTCTATTGTCCCTTTACGAGTGGTAAATTTTTTTCTGCCTTCCTTTGTTGTAATTCTGACACGGCTGCCAATTTCAGCCTCAATGCCTTTGCGGATAAATTCTACTTTGCTACTCAAAACCAATCATCCTTTCGGAAAAAGATTTGTTTAACCCTATTAAAATCATTATACCACAATATATAGTGATTGTCAAGAGGTATTATAGACAACATATTGTGTTTTCTACAAAATTTTCAGAAAACAATAATGGAATAATATACATACGCTGATTCTGTTAAAAAATATTGACTTTACCCATTGTTAATGATATAATTACTGTGTATCTCTTTACATAAGAGTAATAAAAAAACCAACCTAATAAAAATTAGAAATAATTCCCAATATTGGTCAAGAAAGGGTGTTTTAGTTTTGAAAAAGAGAGGATTACTATTCTTAATAGCTTTTATAATATGTCTCAGCACATTTCCGGGAGCGCAGACTTTTGCCTTTCCGGACGTGGCAGAAGACAACAAACATTCGACTGCCATTTCCTATCTTGCGGGTAAGGGGGTTATAAACGGTTATGAGGACGGAACCTTCCGTCCGGACGGTACAATAACCCGTGCAGAATTTATAAAAATGCTCCTGGAATCCCTGGGAGTTGGCAATATGTATGGCAGTGCCATTGTGAAAACAGGGTTTGCCGATGTCGATGTGAAAAACGAAAATGGAGTTTTTACTCCTCAGCACTGGGCTGCGGGATATATAAAAGTTGGCGTTGACAAACAAATAATCAACGGGTTTGGAAACGGTCTTTTCAAACCTGATGATCCGGTTAAATATGAAGAAGCTATCAAAATGGTGGTATGCGGTCTTGGTAGAGGGGACATGACAAAGACAAATGCCGCACAGCTTGGACTTCCTCTCTGGCCGGACGGATATCTCAAAATGGGCGAAGAACTTAAAATTGCAACAAATGCTGACTATGCGCTTGGAGTTAATGCAACAAGGTCAAATGTTGCACAGATGGTATATAATGTTAAAGATGTTCCAGTTGTTCAGCAACAGGGAATTCCCATTATAGACGGCAGTGTCGGCGGAATAGGTGTAGGCGGTGGCGGAACCGGACCTGACATCGACGTTGAAAGCAGCACAGACGTGGTTGAAGGTCTTAAGGCATCCGGTATGGTTGTTGCTGCTGAAAAAACAATTACAAGTGAAATAAAAAAACAGATTATAATTGACGAAAATATAGTTATCGGCGGTCAACCTGTTACAAACACAACAAACTACATTATTGTAAAACTTGACAACCAGATTAACGGTGAAGATTATGCAAAATTTTATGTTGGAAATCAGGACCGTAGTGCCTACCTTGGCAACAACGTTAAGATAATATACCAGTTTGACCCGCACGATGTTGTTGATGGAAGATACGAAGTTCAGTCTATTGACTATCACGAAAAAGTCAAAATTACAGATATAGACGCAAAAAGCATAAACGAAGCTGCAACGAACACAAAAAACGCTACTTCGGACACTGAGTATCTCTGTTATTATAATTCTGACGGCACGCTGGTTGAACAGTCCCTTTATACAACAGACCTTGATGAGCTGACGGTTATCTACAATAATAAAATAATTGATGTTGTTGAACTGAGAGCAGCATACAGAACGGCAAATCCGTCTTTTGAAGGTGAAGATACTGATATAGATATTATTACAATATCAGATTTAATGCCGAAACAGGGGAATGTAAGACTGGTTGATGCCAACCGCCTTGATTCGAAAATCGATCTTATCTGGGTAAACTCTTATGAAACATATGTTGTTGGCAACAGAAGTTTTCACACGTCGCCAAAAAAAATAACCGACAAATTCAGAAAAATTCCTGAAACAGACATTGACCTGGAACTTATCCTTGACGATTCGGACAGTACAAAGCTTGAAATTATATATAACGGCGTACGAAAAAATGTTGAAGATATTGTTGCAAACGACATTCTCACCGTTGCAAAATCTAAGTGCGGAGAATATACAAATATTACCATTAAAAAGTATGTCAGAAAACAGGGCGTAATAAATTCAATCCGCACCGGGAATGTAGAAGTCGGATCGTAGCCATGTCGTTCTG
>JAZSKF010000210.1:0-1644 GCA_045534715.1 Clostridia bacterium
AGTTTTTCCTCCGCATTTAGTATCTGTGCAGTTGTGTAAGAGGTTTAAAATGAGAATAGATAAATTCATGAAAGTTTCCAGAATAATTAAACGTCGTACCGTTGCCAATGATGCTTGTTCAAGCGGCAGAGTCAGTATAAACGGTAAGGTTGCAAAACCGGGCGACAAAGTAAAAGAAGGGGATATAATAGAAATAGGTTTTGGTGACAAAACTTTAAAAGCAAAGATTTTAAATGTTAATGAGCATGCAACAAAAGAGTCTGCATCCGAAATGTATGAAATTCTGTAAAAAATGTTGAAATAAAGCCACAACCGGGGGTTATTTCCTTGTCCGGTTGTGGCTTTTACTTTTTTTGGATTTTACAAATCGGTACAGTTGTGATATAATGTCATCATAAAGGATTGGAGGACCAAAAAAATGAGAAAAATGAGAATGCTTTGCGGCATTTTAGCCCTTTTATTTATTTTTCCGATAATTGCTTCGGCGTCTGTTCTTGGTGAGGAAATAGACGGATATACAGTTCAGGTTGCCGAAGGAACATATTTTACACATAAAGCGTTTTACAGTGACCAGGCAGGTGTTGGTAGACAGACAGAAAACTACGCAGTATACTCGCCGAACGAAAAAGTTGTTCCTGCTATAAGTTATGGAGAATATCTCTACGGTGGCTCAAAAACATCTAAGGAGATGGAAACGCTTGTTTCACAAGGAAAATTTCCTGCAATTGGAGCAAATGCGGACTTTTTCTCTTTCCAGACGGGCGTTCCTATGAGCAATCTTGTGATTGATGGCAAAATTATAACAAAAGATTTGGGCGAGCAGTATGGAATAGGGTTTTTAGAAGACGGGACGGCTTTTATGTCTACCTTTGTAATTCATTCAGTTATGACAAAAGAGGATGGCAGCCAGACGGTTATACAAAATATCAATAAATACAGGCAACCCTATGCGATTTATCTTTTGTCAGATGAATTTTCTTCTGAAACAAGAAATACAACAAAAGGGATAGATGTTTTGCTTTCTGTTGAAGAGGGGAAAATGGCTGCGGGAGAAAAAATTTCCGCAGTAGTAGAATCGGTAACAGAAAATACAGGGTCGGTAGAAATACCGGAAGGAAAACTTGTGCTTACTGTTGACAGTAATGCTGCTGAAGATTTGGTTATGCCGATATCAACACTGTCTGTAGGTGAAAAAATTGAAATCAGTTTTGATATAACTGGAGATGAACGCTGGGAAAAAGCGAAACTTGGTATGGGGTCAATTGGCGGAATGCTTTTGGAAGCGGGAGAAATAAATCCTGATATGGAACCGGGTGTTGCACCCAGAACGGCGCTTGGTATAACAGAAAAGGGAGAAATTGTTTTATATTCAGTAGATGGAAGAAGAACAGGCCACAGCTATGGAATAAATTTAAACTCTCTTGCAAAAAGAATGAAAGAGCTTGGATGTGTGGACGCCATAAACCTTGATGGTGGCGGTTCAACGACTTTTATGGCGGCATTGCCCGGAAAAGATATTGAAATTGTTAATGTGCCATCTGATGGCTCAGAAAGAGCCGTTTCCACATATTTCTATTTTGAAAATAAAACTCAGCCTACCGGCGAAGCAGAATTTTTGCACATTTACCCTAAAACAGCATATAT
>JAZSKF010000133.1:0-4221 GCA_045534715.1 Clostridia bacterium
GTGTCTGTCGCCGGCGTTGTCGGTTACTCCATCGGTAATCATAACGATATAGCTGTCACCGTCAAGCACCATACTGCTGCCTGTCATCTGGTCAATATGAAGCACTCCGAGAGGAATCGTGTTTTGTTTTACTAAGATGGCTTTGCCGCCGCTTTTTATAATACCAGCAACTGCTCCGGCTTTTATAAACTCTGTTTCGCCCGTGAAAAGATTGATGCAAGCACAGTCCACGCTTAAACATCTTTCTTCTTTCCCACCCGAGATGAGCCCGCTGTTTATTATTTTCAGCACACTTTTGGGAGAAAATCCGCTGAGCACAAGCGTTTTAAAAAGCTCGGCTGTTTTCTGGCTGTCTTCTTTTGCACGGCTTCCGCTGCCCATCCCATCACACAATAATATGCAAAACATTCCGTCGGGGGTTACAAACCATTCTGCACTGTCGCCCGTTTGCTCGGAATCCTGTTTATTCATGGTGATGATGGAAACATCATAGTCAAACTTCAATCTTTCCTGAAGCTTCATAACAAACCCGCTGCGTGTGGGATACTCGTCGCTGACCGTCATTTTCCGTCCGGTGATTTTTTCTGCGGCAGGTACTATGTCAAAATGTATTTCTTTTGCCGTTTTCATCATAATTTCAAATCTGCCGGCATCATTTATTATAATGCTTATTTCCGGGTTTTTTATACCATTTACCGTAAGATGACGGCAAAGCTCGCTTTCATATATACCAAAGTCAGATTTAATGCTTAATAGCGTCTTTTCCTTTTGGTTTATTATTTCAACAAAATCTCCCCACCCGCTTGCAAAGCTTTTTGCAAAACAGTCCACTCTTTTTTCAATCATACTTTCTCTTTTCTGGATGCCATAGAGTTCTTTTGCCGTTTCACACAGGGTGTCCCCCCGGACGCATCTTCCGGTTATATGACCCCCCATTTCATCGTACTTTTCTTCAAACAAAGACCGGATAACCTTGTCCATCATCATATTGCTGCCCGACACATTCCGCGTCCAGCAGTATTTGTTTAGGCTGCAGCCCTCGCATACTCTTGCTATAAGCCGTTGCCGCACAAGTTTTTTGGGGCTTGTCCCATCTTTTCTATCGGGAGGCATAAACACTTCAGAAATTGCGGTTGCGGCATTTTTTATGCACGCAAGAGCTTCCCCGGTACTGCCTTTCATCCGCATTACATACCCTCCGGCAGCATCATACACCGGAGTTTTCATGGAAAATTTTTCAAAAAAGTTTAATATTTTATCAGGAGAGAAGAAGAACATCACCCCTGCCATCGCTATTTCGACAAGATTTACAAGGACTATGGTGGAGGAGTTGTAGTAGCCGGTGAAGAGCGAATTTGCAAAAGCTGCTGAAAGCACCACTCCCATTTTGCCAAAAATGTTCATTACTCCCGAAACCAGCCCCATAAAAGCATATACTCCCGTAAGCGCCGGCGCGTCGCCCTGACTCATTCCGGCTATTATGCCAAGCGCCGCGCCTGTTGCTCCCGAAATTCCTATTCCGCCTTTATAGGCAGTGAACAAAATTATGTACATACTCAGCACATTGGCAGGTTTTATTCCAAAGAAACTCATCCCCTGCAGCCCCGCAACGACTGCGCCGGCCAGAATTGCTATTGAGATGCTCTGTTCTTCTCCTTTTATATGCCAACCTGTTTGTATTACTCCCACACTTTTTGAAAAGACGGGGCCCATTCCCCAGACAATCAAGCCTTCAAGCAGGGTTGTGAGCATATTATAATAAAAAACGCCGCTGAAAAGGGCAAACAAAAGTCCCGAAAAAACTATGCAGCCGGCTGACACCATAGACACAAATGCGACTTTGTCCCATTTTGGTGTGTTAATGGTTTTTTTAAGCACACCTAGCAGTCCGAGTGCTACTATATGCTCCCATTTCCCTGCGTGGCCGCCCATCAAAAAGGTTCCTGCTATGGCACCCGCCAGAACAATATCGCTGCTGGGGGTGTTGATATTTGCCGCATACCACGAAATGCCAAGCGGCGCAAGGCTTCCAAGAAAAGATACCCGGGCGACCATTGCTGCAATAAGCCCAAGAACTCCTCCGCCGCCCCGGAGAAGCTCTATAAGCTTGCCGCCCGGCTCCCTTTTTTTCTTTCTTTTATAGCTTATAATTTCTTCTGTGTTCACCTTTGCCCCTCCAAACATACATCTATAGTTGTATTATACAATAAGGTTATGGCAGAAAAATGTAAATTTCTGGTGGGGGTTTTTGTTTTTGATTGACAATTTCTGACAGTTTGAAAACTTTTGGGATACGCATTTTAAAATTTTGTGGTAAAATACATGAGAAAAACAAATTAGGAGTGATTTTGTGAAAAAAAACAACATCAGAGATTACACGGTTGCGGCGTTCAGATATTATTCTTCCGTTTTAAAAAACGGGGGTTCATCCCTACCGGAAAACTCAAGGCTTGCAAGCGCCTGTCTATTGGACCTTGCCGCCATGGAAAAAACTGTTCGCGATCTTAAAAAAGACGAGCTGGGAAAAGACATTTTAAGAGCTGTTGAAACTGTTTATTTTCCCATGCCAGAAAGAGAAATAAAAAAAGGTGAGATTTCAAGCAGAGTGATTAAAGCCTCCATGGACCTGCACACTGCCGAACCCACCATATACAGATATTTAAACAGAGCTTCTGTTATTTTCGCCGAGAATCGCGGTCTTCGTGTTTCTCTTTTCTAAGCAGGAGCCTAAAAATTATTGAAGCGGCAAAACATTCTGCAAAAACAAGAACGCCCGACTCAAACAGACATTTTCTTATAATGTAAAGTTCATAGCTCCACTCTTTTTTCCCCAAAAGCACCGATGATACTATTAAAACCAAAGAAAGAACAAAGCCGACAGCCGCTATGCCTGTCGGCATATATTTTTTTATTTTAAAATGCATTTTATTCATCTCCTGAAACAATCATACAACATTATGCGACCTCTTTCAATGATAAATGACTTCCTTTTTTGCTGATTTTTTAAAGTTTTAGAAAACTTTTGCAAAAAGTGCAAAAACGCCCGCGAATTTTGAGGTACTCTTTTTCTTGATTTGGGAATATATATTTATTAAAATAGTTGTGAGGGATGTGTGTTTATGAATAAAATGCTTTTAGTTTCAAAAAAAACGCCTGACGGCGTGGGCAGACTGGACTATTACCTGACGCAAAAGAAATACGGCGAGGCGGGGGACTTTCTTTTTGGGGTAGAGATAATAAAAAGTACTTTTGACGAGTATAACGTTGAATATCTTCAAAAAAGAGAGGTTCAGGACCTGTGTAGTGACCGTGGCAGAGTGGGAGAATTTATATATATTTTAAGCGAAAAAAATGTTCTGCCCTCCTCTTTGGCTTTGGTTGCACAGGAATATACGGCAAAAAACTTTTTTGACGGTCAGAATTTTGAAAATTTTGCATAAAAAAAGGGTTGTGCAGAGCACAATCCTTTTTTAAATTTTTACATAAGTCCGGGGATTCCGAGTCCGCCTGTTAAGCTGCCCATTTTGTCGCGGGTTAGGTCGTCTGCTTTTGAAAGAGCATCGTTAACCGCTACCATGCACAAATCTTCAAGCATTTCAATATCGTCCGGGTCCACTGCTTCCGGTTTGATTTTTATTTCAAGCACCTCTTTTTTGCCGTTGGCTTTAACGGTTACCATTCCGCCCCCTGCCGACGCTTCAAAAACAGTTTCTTCAATTTCCTGCTGTGCTTTTAGCATCTGCTCCTGCATTTTTTGTGCTTGCTTTAGCATATTGTTCATATTTCCGCCGCCGGGAAAACCGGCAAATTTGTTTGCTGCCATTTTAATTTACCACCTTTTATTCACATATTTCAACAAAATCAAACTTTGCGAGTCTGTCTATCAGTTTTTTGTTTTGTTCGTTTGTTACATTCTGTTCAAACGAAAGTTTCTGCGGCCTCACGCCGCAAACCGTTTCTGCTGCATTTAAAATTATTTCTTTGAACCTGTCGTTATTCACAAAGTTCATTGCCTCTTCCTGCTCTTCATTTGAAGCAACAAGAATGAGCATATCCCCTTCCCCTGCGGGAGTGAGTTTTGACAGGAAAACAGGAAGACCGGGGTTTTTGGACCGAACCTCTTTTATAATTTCCTGCCATTTGTCTTTATATTTACCGCCAAATTTTATTTCCTTTTTAGTAAGCGGAGCTTGTTCCGTCTTTTTTTCTTCCTTTTTGGGT
>JAZSKF010000214.1:0-2750 GCA_045534715.1 Clostridia bacterium
TTTCACCGCCGAATTTATTTTTACAACTGCAATATATTTTTGTTTCTGTTGAAAGCTCCGCATGAACTTCTATACCTATAACCGGCTGATATTTCATATCTTCTTACCTCCTGCCTTATGAAAATCTGTTTGGCTCTGGAAAGCAAAAGCTGTTTTTAAAAGAGTTGTTTCTCCAAAAGCTTTTGACATAAGCTGCAATCCTATCGGCAAGTTTTTGCTGTCGGTTCCGCATGGAACTGAAATTCCGGGAATTCCTGCTATGTTGGCAGAAACTGTGCAAAGGTCGTTTGTATATAATTTAACAGGATCGCTTAAATTCTCGCCAATTCTAAATGCTGTTGTGGAATATACCGGACCTGCAATTAAATCAAATTCAGCAAAAATGTCGTCAAAGCCTTTCTTGATTATACCTCTCACCTGCTGAGCTTTTTTATAATATGCGTCATAATAGCCGGACGAGAGAGCGTATGTTCCAAGCATAATACGGCGTTTAACCTCACTGCCAAACCCTTCTCCACGGGTTTTTGAATACATATCTGTAAAATCTGTAAAGTTTTCTGCTCTGTACCCATATTTCACGCCGTCAAATCTTGCAAGGTTTGAACTTGCTTCGGCAGACGAAATGATATAATATGCTGCAAGCGAATAGTCTGTAGCAGGAAGTGAAATTTCTTTAACGGCAGCACCCATTCCCTCAAGAATTTTAACGGCTTCCATTATTTTCCCCGCAACATCTTTGTCTGCACCTGAAAAATATTCTTTTGGCAGTGCAATTCTCATGCCTTTTATATCTTCACCAAGAACTTTTGTATAGTCGGGTCTTTCAACACTAAGAGAAGTGGAATCCATTTTGTCGTGCGAGGAAATGATGTTCATAACCATTGCCGCATCCTGTGCATCTTTTGTTATCGGTCCAATTTGGTCAAGTGAAGATGCAAATGCAACAAGACCAAAACGACTAACCATACCATATGTAGGTTTAAGGCCGGTAACTCCGCAGAAAGATGCAGGAAGACGTATACTTCCTCCTGTGTCACTGCCAAGTGAAAAATATGCCATATCTGCTGCAACAACAGCACCGCTGCCGCCGCTAGACCCGCCCGGAACACAGTCTGTGTTGTGCGGATTTTTAACCGCGCCGTAATATGATGTTTCATTGGAAGAACCCATCGCAAACTCGTCCATGTTTGCTTTACCAACAAGGACGCAGTCTGCTTCATCAAGCTTGTTTATAACATGGGCACTATATGGTGGTTTAAAATTATAAAGCATTTTTGATGCACAGCTGGTTAAAATCCCTTTTGTGCAAATATTGTCTTTTGCGGCATAAGGTACGCCTGCAAGAGGTGAAAGTTTTTCACCTTTTGCAATTTTTTCGTCAACCTTTGCTGCCTTTTCAAGCGCCTCTTCTTCGCATATTGTGATATAACCGTTTATTTCTTTGTTCAACTCTTTTGAATGGTCAATAACACCTTTTGTTACCTCAACGGAGGAAACTTCTTTATTTTTTATTTTTTCTGCAATCTCTGCTGCAGTAAGCGACAAATAATCCATCTGATTTTCCTCCTATTCAACAATTCTTGGAACGGCAAAACAACCTGCCTGTTTGTCGGGTGCGTTTGCTATAAGCTCTTCTCGTTTATATGAGTCTACTATTTCATCTTTTCTGAAAACGTTATGAACGTCAATTGCATGTGCAGCAGGCTGAATACCTTCAGTATCTGCCTCGGAAAGCTTATCCGCAAACTCTATAATAGCAGACATTTCTTTTTCATAACTTATAATTTCTTCTTCGGAAAGATGCAGTTTTGCAAGAGCAGCTACATGCTCAATTTCTTTTCTTGTTATTTTCATATATCACTACCTCCAAGCATTTCTTCAAATTCTTGTTCGTTCAGGACAGCAACACCAAGTTCTCTGGCTTTTACAAGTTTGCTTCCCGCTTCCTCGCCTGCAACAACAAAATCAGTTTTTTTGGAAACGCTTCCGCTGACCTTGCCACCAAGCTGCATAATTTTGTTTTTTGCATCTGTTCTTGAATAGTTTTGAAGCGTGCCGGTAAGAACAAACGTTTTCCCAGAAAAAGCTCCTTCTTTTTTCTTCTCCTGCGTCATATCAACACCGGCATCTTTAAGCTTTTGTACAAGCAAAAGGTTTCTTTCATTATCAAAATATTCTCTCAGGCTTTGTGCCATCTTTTCCCCAATATCGTCTATTGCAAGAAAATCTTCTTCTTTTGCAGAAATAATGCTGTCAATATCGCCCATTGTCTGAGCAATAAGAAGAGATGCTCTGCTTCCTATCAGCGGAATGCCAAGCCCAAACAAAAGTCTTGCAAGCCCACGACTTTTTGACGACCCGATTGCTTTTATCAGGTTGTCGGCAGACTTGTCACCCTGCCGTTCAAGATTGGAAATATCATCAGCTGTAATGGTATATAAATCGGCAACATCAGAAATTTTTCCGTTTTCTGTAAACTGTCTTACTATGCCGGGCCCCAGGCCCTCAATATCCATAGCATCACGCGATGCAAAATGGATAATATTTCTAAGCATTTTTGCAGGGCAGTTTGCTCCTGTGCATCTTTGGGCAGCCTGACCGCTTATTCTCTCGGTTTTACTGCCGCATTCCGGGCAAACTTCGGGCATTTCAAATATTTTTTCGTTGCCGGTTCTTTTTTCAGGAAGAGAACAAACAACCTCCGGAATGATATCCCCTGCTTTACGAATAATAACACGGTCACCAATTCT
>JAZSKF010000177.1:0-3430 GCA_045534715.1 Clostridia bacterium
TTATATCGTATATATTTTATGTGTAAGAGGTGTGATAATTGGCAGAAAAATTTATTCAACTTAAAAACATTACTAAGGAGTTTGATGGAGAAACAGTCCTTGATAACATAAATCTTGATATAGAGAAGCATCAGTTCATAACTCTTCTTGGTCCGAGCGGATGCGGAAAAACGACAACTTTGCGTATTATAGGCGGTTTTGAAATGCCTACAAGCGGCAAGGTTTTTTTAGGAGGTGTGGACACAACCAACATCCCACCCTATAAACGTCCGGTAAACACTGTTTTTCAGCGATATGCTCTTTTCCCGCATATGAACGTGTATGAAAACATCGCTTTTGGTCTGCGCATTAAAAACGTTCCTGAACGCCAGATTCAAAAAAAGGCAAGCGATATGCTGGATCTTGTTAATCTGCCGGGTTATGAAAAACGTTCTGTCACATCTTTATCCGGCGGTCAGCAGCAACGTGTTGCTATTGCCCGTGCACTTGTAAATCATCCTGAAGTTCTCCTCCTGGACGAGCCTCTTGGTGCACTCGACCTAAAACTTCGAAAAGAAATGCAGCTGGAACTTAAATCCATTCAGCAGCAGCTTGGTATTACTTTTGTTTATGTAACACACGATCAGGAAGAAGCTCTTACAATGTCCGATTCAATAGTTGTTATGAACGAAGGTATAATCCAGCAGTATGGTTCGCCGGTTGATATTTACAACGAGCCCGCAAACTCTTTTGTCGCTGACTTCATTGGCGACAGTAATATCATCGAAGGTATTATGCACGAGGACTGTGATATTGAGTTTGGCGGCAAACACTTTGAATGTGTTGACGAAGGTTTTGCGAAAAAAGAAATTGTTGATGTTGTTATACGTCCGGAAGATATTAAAATATGCAAACCCGAAAAAGCAATGTTCACCGGAACTGTTAAATCGGTTATATTTAAAGGAATTCATTATGAAATGGTTATAGAAGCTCTTGGCATGGAATTCACTATGCAGTCTACCATCAGCGAAGAACAAGGATCTAATGTTCATCTCAGAATTGCACCATTTGACATACATATCATGCACAAATCCGAGGTGATTTGCCATGAAGAATAAAATCTTAACTGCAACATTTACCGCTTGGGTGTTCATTTTTATCGTTCTGCCTATAGCACTTATAGTATTTTATTCTATTACCGTAAACGACGGCGATATGGTTCGGTTTACCTGGAGCAATTTTGCAAAATTTTTCACCGAAGACGTTTATTTAAAGTCTCTCGGAAGGTCACTCTACCTTGCATTTATTTCAACCATTATATGCCTTTTGATAGGCTATCCGATGGCAATGATACTTGTTTCGCTTAAACCTAAAATCCAGAGTTTTTGTGTTACGCTTTTTGTTCTCCCGATGTGGATGAATTTTCTGATGCGTACATATGCATGGCTCACAATTCTTGAAAACAACGGTCTTATAAATACTCTTCTCGTAAAGCTTGGTTTTGATAAACTCGAACTGCTTTATAATCAGGGTGCCGTTGTTCTTGGTATGGTTTATAACTTTTTACCTTTTATGGTTTTCCCAATATATTCTTCGCTCACCAAAACCGACCGTTCAATTATTGAAGCGGCACAGGACCTTGGTGCAAACAAGGTAAAAGTTTTCTTTTCGGTAACTCTCCCCTTAAGTTTGTCGGGTGTTGCTTCGGGCATTTCCATGGTGTTTATGCCGGCCGTTACAACTTTTGTAATTTCACGACTTATGGGCGGAGGCCACACTTCACTTATAGGAGATATTATAGAACAACAATTCCTTTATGCAAACAATTGGAATTTTGCCTCTGCAATTTCTGTTGTTGTTATGATAATACTCCTTGTCAGCATGGCCGTTGTCCCTAAAGGAAAAGCTGAAGAGACCGGAGGTGGCGGACTTTGGTAAAGAAACTACTGAAAAACACCTATTCGATTATTGTATATCTTTTTCTTTATGCACCAATTCTTATAATGGTAATCTACTCGTTTAATGGGTCAAAATTCAGGAATAAATGGGGTGGATTTTCTCTCAGGTGGTATAAAGAGCTTTTTGAAAACAGTGCTATAATGGAAGCTTTGTGGAACACGCTTTTAATTGCGGCGATATCTTCCATAATTTCCACAATTATTGGGCTTGCTGCTGCATGGCTTCTCTACAGAATGAAAAACCGCAAGTTCAAGAACTTGCTTTTAAACACAACCTATCTTCCTATGCTTAACCCCGACATTGTAACGGGTGTTTCCATGATGATACTTTTCGTGTTTTTAACAATTCCCCGCGGTTTTATGACGCTTTTGTTGTCCCACATAACATTCAGTGTGCCCTATGTAATACTATCACTTTTACCAAAATTTGACCAACTTAACAAAAACACCTACGAGGCGGCACTTGATTTGGGTGCAACACCCACAAAAGCATTTTTCAAGGTTATTCTGCCCGAACTTTTGCCGGGTATTGCAACCGGAATGCTACTTGCTTTTACATTGTCAATAGATGATTTTGTTATAAGCTTTTTCACAACCGGCCCGGGAGTTTCAAACCTTTCCATTATGATTTATTCTATGACAAGAAAAGGTATAAACCCGTCTATAAACGCACTTTCAACAATAATGTTCTTTTCAGTACTGTTTTTACTTATTGTGGTTAATACAAGACTTAAAGATAAAAAAGAACCTAAACAAAAGGAGTGGTAATATTGAAAAAATTTTTAGCTGTTATTCTTTCCGTTTTGATGGTTGTTGCTCTTCTCCCAGGATGTTCATCTTCCAGCAAACCTAAACTTAAAGTATTTAACTGGGGAGAATATATTGACGAAACTGTTTTGGAAGAATTCGAAGAAATGTATGGTGTTGAAGTTGTTTATGATACATTTGCTACCAACGAAGAAATGTATGCTAAAATCAAAACTGATCCCTCTTCTTACGATGTTCTTTTTCCGTCAGAATATATGGCAAAACGTATGATAGACGAAAAGCTTATCAGTAAAATTGATATGTCTGCCATCCCGAATTTTGAAAAAATAGACAAAAAGTTTAAAGGTCTTTATTATGACCCGCAAAACGAATATACCGTTCCGTATATGTGGGGTACTCTTGGTATTTTATACAATACAAATAATATCAAAGAAGCTCCCACAAGTTGGGAAGATATTTTCAGCGACAAATACAGCAAAAAAATTCTTATGGTAGATAGCCACAGAGACACGATTGGCGCAGCTCTTAAATATCTTGGTTATTCCCTTAACTCAACAGACGAAAAAGAGCTTAATGAAGCCATGGAGCTTCTCATAAAACAGAAACCTCATGTTCTGGCATATGTTGTTGATGAAGTGAACGACAAGATGCTTGGTGAGGAAGCAGATATTGCAATAACCTGGTCAGGAAACGCCATTGAGTCAATGCTTGAATCTGAAGGAAAC
>JAZSKF010000157.1:0-2344 GCA_045534715.1 Clostridia bacterium
GATATTGAAGAAGCAAAAGAGCTCCTTTCCTCTTCTGCCGACAAAGAGCTTAAAGAACTTGCAGAAATGTCTTTTGAAGAAGCAAAGGAAGCACTTTCATCGTCAGAACAGAATTTAAAAGTTCTGCTTTTGCCGCACGACCCGAACGACGACAAAAACGTTATTATGGAAATCCGTGCAGGAGCAGGCGGTGACGAGGCTGCACTTTTTGTTGCTGTTCTTTTCCGTATGTATTCTATGTATGCCGACAGTAATCGCCTGAAAATGGAACTTCTGGACCAGAACGAAACCGGTCTTGGCGGGTTTAAAGAAATCGTTTTCCAGATTACCGGAAAAGGTGCATACAGCAAGCTTAAATTCGAAAGCGGTGTTCACCGTGTTCAGCGTGTTCCCGACACAGAATCCGCCGGCAGAATTCATACTTCAACAGTCACTGTTGCCGTTCTGCCCGAAGCGGAAGATGTTGACATAGAAATAAACCCCAGCGACCTTCGTATTGATGTTTACCGTGCCAGCGGTGCGGGCGGTCAGCACGTTAACAAAACAGAATCTGCCGTGCGTATAACTCATATGCCGTCGGGTATTGTTGTTGCCTGCCAGTCTGAACGCAGCCAGCATCAGAACAAGGACGCTGCTATGAAGGTTCTTCGTTCAAAACTCTATGAAGAATCTGAGCGTCAGAAAAATATGCAGCTCTCGCAGGAAAGAAAGAGCCAGGTTGGCACCGGCGAGAGAAGCGAAAGAATCAGAACTTACAACTATCCTCAGGGGCGTGTTACCGACCACAGAATCGGTCTCACTCTTCACAAGCTTGAACAAATTTTAAATGGAGATATCACCGAGTTGATCGAGGCACTTTCTGCCGCCGATCAAAGCGAGGAACTTAAAAACAATGAAGGATAATATAACAAAACTTGGACTTGCAGGCAAGGTTTTTGCTGCGCCAATGGCCGGCGTAACCGATTTGCCCTACAGAAAAATTTTGAAATCCTTTGGTGCGGCGCTTTTGTATACCGAAATGGTTAGTGCAAAGGCGCTTTGCTATAAGGACAAAAAAACCTATCAGTTGACAGAAATTTCGCCCGACGAGGCTCCTTGCGGAGTGCAGATTTTTGGCAGCGATCCCAACATTATGGCGGAAGGTGCCCGCATTATAGAAGCGCAGTGCAACTGTGCCTTTATAGATATTAACATGGGTTGCCCTGTGCCGAAAGTTGTCGGAAACGGCGAAGGCTCGGCACTTACCAAAGACCCCGAGCTTATGGGTAGAATTGTTTATACGGTTAAAAATGCCGTAAAAATTCCCGTAACCGTTAAAACAAGAATTGGGTTTGATGACGATAATATAAACGTTGTAACATCAGCAAAAATCCTTGAGCAAAATGGTTGCGATATGATAACTGTTCACGGCCGCACCCGTGCCCAGTATTACAGTGGCAAAGCCAATTGGGACCTTATAAGACAGGTTAAAGAAGCTGTTAAAATTCCTGTGGTGGGCAACGGAGATATTTTCTCAGGGGAAGATGCTCTTCGGATGATGAAAGAGACCGGTTGTGACTTTGTTATGCCTGCCCGCGGTCTTATGGGAAACCCCTGGCTCATCCAGGACTGCAACGCTAAAATAAACGGCGAAACATTTGTTCCGCCTACCGCAGAAGAGAAACTGAAGATGGCACTTTACCACACAGAAAAGCTTGTAGAATATGCAGGCGAATATCGCGGCATAAGACAGGCTCGTGCACATCTTTCCTGGTATGTAAAAGGGCTTCGCGGTGCTTCCAAGCTTAAAGACCAGCTCACTTCGGCTTGCTCTGTGGCGGAAGTAAAAGAAATTTTAGACAGTTGGTGTGAAGAATGAATTTTTTAAGCAAACATATTTTTAAAATATCCGTCGTACTGTTTCTTATAGTTTTGTCTGCCCTCTTTCTCTTTCAGACCTCTGTAACAGAAAAAAGTGTTTTTGTGTTTGACACAATAGTAGACATAAAACTATATGGCAAAAATGGTGGCAAAGCTACAGAGGAAATTGTGCAGGAGATGTATGCTCTGGATAAAAAGTACATCAAATATGCTGTTTCTTCCATTGTTGCAGAATATAACAATCTTAACCCCGGCGAAATGATGAGTGTTCCTGACGAAATGGTTTCTCTGCTTAAAAAGTGCTATAATTACAGCGAGCTCACAGGCGGAAATTTCGATATAACAACATCTGCTCTGTCTGATTTATGGAATGTAAAATCGGCAACTGTTCCCCCCGACGCAGAGGAAATTAAAAAACTTGTTTCCCGGGTTGACTTTCGAAAAATTAAAGCTTCAAGCCTTTTGGTTAAATGTGACGCTGACA
>JAZSKF010000173.1:0-2482 GCA_045534715.1 Clostridia bacterium
TTTGCACCGCCTATCATAATTATAAAACATATCACCATTAAAAATAAACCTACGGTTCTCGGCGGCAAATCAAAAGTTGAATTTAGGGCTGCAGAAACGGAATTTGCCTGAACAGTGTTTCCAATGCCGAAAGATGAAAAAAGGAGTAAAATTGCAAAAACAACGCCAAGCCACTTTAATCCGAGCCCTTTTTCAATATAGTACATCGGTCCGCCGGAAAAAGAGCCATTTTTTGTTGTTCTTCTGTATTTCACAGCAAGTACAACTTCTGCATATTTTGTCATCATTCCCAAAAACGCGCTAACAACCATCCAAAAAAGAGCACCCGGTCCGCCAAGAGATATTGCGGTTGCTACACCAGCGATATTTCCTGTTCCAATTGTTCCGGCAAGAGCTGTTGAAAGTGCTTGAAATGACGAAATGTTCTTTTTATCTTTTGATCTTTTAAATATTGAAAGGACAGTGTTTTTGAACCAACATGGAAAACATCTGACTTGAAAAAAACCTGTTCCGACGGTAAAATATATTCCTGCAAAAATCAAAAGAATAATTGTTGCCGGTCCCCACACAAAATTATTTAAATAGCTTAATATTTTCACACTTTACTCCAAAATGTTTTTTATTTAAACTGTATGTGGGGGAAAGGGTGTTTATTACATCAGAAAAAATCAAGAGTGTTTTTTTTAAGTCCTTCAACTGCTTTATTTATTCTTGATTTTGCCTCATCGCCCGTTTTACTGTCTTCAATATATCTTATGATATTATTTCTTTCATCCTGCGACAGTCTTGTAAAATGATGAAGAGCAATTTCGTTTTGATATAATGCCATTCCAAAACCAATGGGCATATCAAGACCGCTTGGGTCAGGATTTTTGCCAATTCCGACAAATACTTTATCCTGCATTTTTCCTACCTCCGAAATAAATTGATACATTTTAAGTATTTCTAAAAAGTTTGACAATAATACATATTTAATATATAATTTAATAAAAGAATTTAATGGAAAGGTTATTCGTTTTATGAGTATTCTTATAAAAAATGCAACCCTCATTCCTGCGGACGGAAAAACAAACTCTTCAAAAAAACAAAATATTGTTATTGAGGGTAATACCATTAAAAGCGTTTCTGCTGAAATTCCCGATGGAAAGTATGAGATTATTGACGCAAAAGATGGCATTGTTATGCCGGGTCTTGTTAATGCACATACACATTCGCCCATGTCCCTTTTAAGAGGCTATGCAGACGGTTTGCCGCTTGAAAAATGGTTGAATGATTATATTTTTCCAAAAGAAGCACTTCTTGCTTCGGAAGATATTATCCCTTCTGTGTTTGTAAGCATAATGGAAATGATTTCTTCCGGCACAACGCTTTTTGCGGACATGTATGATTTTGCGGAAGAAATTGCAGACGCCGTAGAATTGTCGGGAATAAAAGCTCTTATTTCAAGAGGAACAACCTATTTTGACACATCTGTTCCTTTTTCCGAACACAAAGGTGCTGCTGAAGCAAAAAAACTGCTTGAAAGACATTGCAGTGCTGACGGCAGAATAAAAGTTGGATTTGCACCACATGCCGTTTACACAACAACACCGGAATTTATAGAATATTATTCAGATTTAGCATATGAAAATGATACGATTTTACATATACATTTGTCAGAAACAATAAAAGAAAATGAAGACTGCAAAAATAAATATGGCAAAACTCCTGTAGAACTTTTAGAGAGTATAGGTGCATTTAAAGCAAAGTCGCTTGCTGCACACTGTGTTCATTTAAGCGACAATGATATGCAGATTATAAAAGACAGAAATGTTTGTGTTGCACACAATCCTACAAGCAATTTAAAGCTTGGCAGCGGAATTGCAGACACAGATAAAATGCTTGAAAAAGGCATTGATATATCTCTGGGAACAGATGGGGCTTCCAGCAATAACAGTTTGAATATGCTTAAAGAACTTCAGCTTGCGGCTCTTATTCCTTGCGGAAAAAGCATCAATCCAACTGCAGTTTGTGCTCAAGACGTAATTAGCTGGGCAACAAATGCTTCGGCACTTGGTTTTAATGACACGGGCGTAATTGCACCGGGCAAAAAGGCAGATATTGCAATTTTTTCAAATGATGCACCCAATATGACGCCTTGCCACAATCCCGTTTCTGCTATTGTTTATTCCGCAAACAGTTCAAATCTTAAGTATCTGATTTGCGATGGTAAAATGATTTATAACAAAGGTGAATTTTTAACTATTGACAAAGAAAAGGTTTTCTTTGATTTTAATAAATCTTTAAAAAGAATATTTAACTGAAAAACTTTTCATACTACCCAATAAAAAGGGGTGGTATATCTTGAAAAACATTCAAACAGACCTTGTTGTCGAAGCACATGAAGATTATATGGAAAACAAAGCCGAAGATGCCGGCGGGGTGGAAAGCAGCGTTGTTAATATTGGTGATATAAAAAAGACGATTGTAAAAATAACTTCCC
>JAZSKF010000165.1:0-4545 GCA_045534715.1 Clostridia bacterium
CTTGAAAACCTTAAAGAAAATCTCACCTGGGTGTCTTTTAACACCTGGATCAGTCCTCTTGAACCCTTTGACTATACTGACGGCGTTTTCACCCTTGCGACCGACAACACAATTTTACAGGAGTCGGTTAAAAAAAGATATTCTTCGGTTATCTCTTCCTGCCTTTCTTCAATTATCGGTCAGGATGTTGCCGTAAATGTTATTCTTGCCGAACAGAAAGAAGCTTTTGTGCCGTCAAAACCGGCAGAAACAAGGCCGCGCTCAAACTCCATAGGTCTTAGTACAAAATATACGTTTGACAATTTCGTTGTAGGTCCTTCAAACAAATTTGCACACGCTGCATCTCTCGCAGTTGCAGAAGCTCCGGCGAAGACATATAACCCTCTGTTCTTATACGGGTCCTCCGGTCTTGGAAAAACTCACCTTCTTCATGCAATAGGAAACTATATTTCCCAGCTTAATCCTCAGCTTAAAGTTATGTATGTTTCTTCTGAATTTTTTACAAACGACCTTATAAATTCCATTAAAGAGGGTAAAAACGAAGAGTTTCGCAACAAATATCGTCAGATTGATGTTCTTTTAATTGACGATATTCAGTTTATTGGCGGAAAAAACACTACACAGGAAGAATTTTTCCACACTTTTGACTATCTGCACCAGGCAGACAAACAAATTATTATATCAAGTGACCGTCCGCCAAAACAGCTGACCACTCTTGAGGACAGGCTTGTTTCCCGTTTTGAATGGGGTCTTATCTGTGATATTCAGGCGCCTGACTATGAAACGCGGTTTGCAATACTTAAGAAAAAACTCCAAAATCTTCCTCTTGATGTTCCATCAGATGTTCTTGATTATATAGCAAGCAACATTGACACCAATGTCCGTGAGCTTGAAGGAGCACTTAACAGAATTACTGCCTATTCTCAACTGGGTAATTCTACGATAAATATGGACCTTGCAAAAAATGTTCTTGGTGATGAAACACCGCGGACATATACAGTAGATAAAATAAAAGCGTATGTCTGCGACTTTTTTGACATTCCTCTTGAAGATTTGATGTCAAATAAGAAAACAAAAGAAATCTCCTATGCGCGCCAGCTTGCAATGTATATCTGCAGAAACCTGCTTGATTTGTCTTTGCCAAAAGTGGGAGAATCTTTTAACCGCGACCATACAACTGCACTTTATGCCATTAACAAAATAAATAAATCAATAAGACTTGACAACACAGTGCAAAACGACTACAGTGATATTTTGAATAATATAAAAAATAATTAACATATTCAACAGAAAAAGCTGTTAATTGTTGAGAACATAATTTGTTAATACTTTCTTTGTTATCTTTTTTATATACACTATTAACAAAAAACCACTTCGTTATTAACAGATTCCAATTAACAATTTTCTCCCTGAAAATAATAAAAAAAGGTCTTTTTAACAAAATCAACAGTACCTACTACTTATACTAAATCTTTTTTATATTAGGAGGACAATATGAAATTTTCTTGTTCTAACACCGATATGTTAAATGCCATTTCCGCAGCAGGAAAGGCTTCTGCAACAAATTCTTCTTTTCCCATCTTGGAAACTCTTTTAATAGAAGCGGAAGACAATGTTAAAATTACTGGAAGTAACAACGAAATAACAATAGAATATGTTTTTGATGCTAATGTTTTTTCAAAAGGAAGCATTGCTGTTGATTCCCGTATGTTCTGCGAAATTATACGCCGTATGCCTGAAGGAATTATAACTGTTGATGTTCAGTCTGATAACAATGTGAACATTAAATGTGGTGAACTTGATTTTAATATTATGGGCATTGATGGAAGTGAGTTCCCTAAAATTCCGGAAATGAGTTACGGTGATGAAATTATTCTTGATTCGGAAAATTTGCTGTCGGTTATAAAGAAAACTGCTTTTGCGGTTGCTATTTCCGATATAAACCCCATTCTCACCGGAATTAAACTAGAAATTTCAGGAAACAATATGATGGGAGTTGCTGTGGACGGTTACCGTCTTGCAATAAAAAACACTCCTGTTGAAATTTTTAACGATATAAGTTTTGTTGTGCCGGGAAAAGCACTTTCCGACCTTTCAAAAATTATATCTCCTTTAGATAGAAAAATCAGTATTTCTCTTGCAGAAAAAAATGTTTTATTTGCTTTTGGCAGCTGCAGATTTTTCTCCCGCCTTTTAGACGGTGAATTTATAAACTATAAAAATGTTATACCAAAAGAATGTCTTTATACTGCAAAAATTGAAGTTAAAGAACTTATAAAAAGTATAGACAGAGCTGCTCTTTTAGCCGAAGCAGGCGGAATTATAAATCCTGTTAAAATTTCTTTTGATTATACCACAGTGACAGTAACATGTGACACTGCAAAAGGACACCTTAAAGAAATTATTCCCGTTGAGGCATCGGGCAATGAAACTTTTGAGGTTGGTTATAACTGCAAGTTTATGCTTGATGCTTTAAAAGCTGTTGATGACGAGTATGTTATTATAGAGCTTAACGGAAATATAACACCGACAGTTATAAAACCCGAGCAGGGAAACGAATTTTTGTATATTGTTCTTCCTGTTCGAATTAGATAGGAGACAAAATGGAAATAAAGATAACGACACCGTTTATAAAACTTGAGCAGCTGTTAAAGTTTGCCGGTCTTGTATCAACAGGCGGCGAAGCAAAAGTTGTTATTTTGGAAGGTCAGGTTTCAGTTAATGGCAATGTTGAACTTGCAAGAGGAAAAAAAGTATATCCGGGAGATATTGTTACATACAAAAATGATAGTTGTAGAGTGATATAAAGGGTATATAATTATGCATATATCAAAAGTTAGGCTGAAAAATTTCAGAAACTATGAAAACACTGTTGTGAATTTAGCTTCCGGCGTCAATTTTTTCTATGGTAACAATGCTCAGGGAAAAACAAATCTTATAGAAGGAATATATTTCTGCGCTTTTGCGAAAAGTTTTAAGTTTTCTCCTGATATGGGGTTTATAAAATTTGGGCAAGAAAAAGCAGAAATTTCTACAAGCTACACAACGGGCGGTAAAGAAAACGAAAACAGTGTTGTTATAGAAAAAAACAAAGGAAAATTTCTTGAAATAAACAAAGTTCCTGTGCGAAAAAGAGTGGATTTTATAGGAAATCTTTCTGTTGTTCTCTTTTCTCCTCAGGAAATGGAAACCATAAAAGAAGGGCCGTCCTACAGAAGAAAATATATGGATATCTGTGCAGGTCAGCTTAGAAAAAAATATCTTAAAGCCCTGACCGATTATAACAGAACTTTGGTCCAGAAAAACAAGCTTTTAAAAGAGGAAAATGATGATGGTATGATAGATGTGTGGAACGAAAAGCTTGCAGAGTATGGCAGCATAATTATGTGGTTTCGAAGCTCGCTTGTTTCCCGCATAAAAGAAATAATAAGACCTGTTTTTGAAGAAATAAGCGAGGGCAAAGAAGAAATTAAACTGAAATATTTGAAAACTTTTGAATATGACGAGAATTTAAATATTGAAGGCATAAAAAAAGAATTTTTAAATGCTCTGGAAAGAGCAAAAGAAAAAGAAAAAAACGAAAAAATGAGTATCATCGGTCCGCACAGAGACGATTTGCTCTTTTTCATAAACGGAAAAAATGCGAAAATATACGGGTCACAGGGGCAACAGAAAAGTATTGTTCTTGCATTAAAGCTTGTTCAGGCAGAGCTTTTTTTCCAGCAGACCGGCGAATATCCTGTTTTGTTGCTTGACGATATAACAAGCGAGTTTGACATGGGCAGGCGAAAATATCTGATAGAAAAACTAAAAGGAAAACAGGTTGTTATCACCGGAACAGAAAAAAACCTTGCTTTTCCCCAGCTTGAAACAAAGTTTTTCAAGGTGGAAAATGGCATTATAACAGAAGAATAAGGTGAAGATATGTTTTTACATATTGGTAATGACTATACTGTTTTTCTAAAAGACATTATAGGAATTTTTGATTTTGAAAATACAACGACATCAAAGATAACCCGCGAATTTTTGTCTACTGCACAGGATGAAGAGTTTGTTATAAACGTGTCGGAAGAAGATTTGCCAAAGTCGTTTGTTGTTGCTGAAACAAAAGGTGAAAGCAGAGTTTATATTTCTCCTATTTCCTCGGCAACGCTTAATAAAAGAATAAAAGAAGAATCCATGAATCTGGAGGGTAATATATGGACACCGAAAGAATGAACACAAATTATGACGAAAATCAAATACAGGTTTTGGAAGGACTTGAAGCTGTCAGAAAAAGACCGGGTATGTATATCGGCAGCACCTCGGAAAGAGGTCTGCACCACCTGGTTTATGAAATTGTTGACAACTCCATCGACGAAGCTCTTGCCGGTTTCTGTACACAGATAGAAGTTATTTTAAATAAAGATAACTCTGTTACAGTAAAAGACAACGGTCGAGGCATCCCCCACGGAATTCACCCTAAAATGGGCATTTCCACCATCGATGTTGTTTTCACAGTGCTTCATGCCGGCGGTAAATTCGGCGGACAGGGGTACAAGATTT
>JAZSKF010000137.1:0-6706 GCA_045534715.1 Clostridia bacterium
GACTGCAAAAAGTTTGTTGAACGCGAGATCAGGCGCGGACATAAATACGAGGCTATAATTATGGACCCGCCCTCATACGGAAGAGGTCCTATGGGCGAGGTATGGAAGCTTGAGGACGAGCTTTATGGGCTTCTTGAACAGTGCAGTGAACTGCTGTATGAAAACTCGCTTGCAGTTGTTGTGAATTCTTATACAACAGGGCTTTCGCCGATAGTTGTTTCAAATATGATGAGTCTCACAATCAAAAAAATTTATGGCGGGCATACAGCCGCAGAGGAGATTGGACTCCCCATCACCTCAAGCGGACTTGTGCTTCCCTGCGGTTCTACCGGCAGGTGGGAAAAATAGCAGACACGGGAAAGGTTTTGACATTAACGTGATAGAAGTAAAAAAATTGAGTTATAGCTATGACGGCGAAAATTTAAAAATGGTTTTAAATGACCTGACGCTTGATATACCAAAAGGGCAGTTTGTTGCAGTTCTGGGACATAACGGCAGCGGTAAATCCACCTTTGCCAAACAACTTAGTGCCATTATAAATCCAACTCAGGGAAAGGTTTTTGTGGATGGTGCAGACACGTCTGACGAGAAAAATCTGTGGGATATCAGAAAAAAAGTTGGCATGGTTTTTCAAAATCCTGACAACCAGATTGTTGCAACCGTTGTTGAAGAAGATGTTGCTTTTGGACCGGAAAACTTAGGAGTGGCTCCTGAGGAAATTAGAAAAAGAGTTGATTTCGCTCTTAAAACCGTTGATATGGAAGAGTTTAAAAAGGAACAGCCCCACCATTTGTCAGGCGGACAGAAACAACGTATTTCCATTGCGGGGATTATTGCTATGATGCCGGGATATATTGTTCTTGATGAACCCACGGCAATGCTTGACCCCAAAGGCAGAGCAGAGGTTATGCAAACAATTAAATATTTAAACAAAGAGCATGGTATAACAATTGTGCTCATAACTCATTATATGGAAGAAGCTGCGGAGGCTGACAGAGTTGTTGTACTGGAAGAGGGAAAGGTTATAATTGACGATATTCCTTCTATGGCGTTTGCAAATGTTGCACTTTTAAAAAGTGTGGGACTTGACGTGCCGCAGGTGACAGACCTTATGTTCAGGTTAAGAGGGCATGGTATTCATTTGCGTTATGATATTTTAGATGTTGACGGATGTGCAGAGGAGATAGTTAAAAAACTGAGGGAGCGGGAGTAATATGCAGATAAAAACAGAAAATCTGGGATATACATATATGCCCGGTACTCCTTTTGAAAAAAAGGCACTTGAGGACATAAATATAGAAATAAACCAGGGTGAATTTGTTGGGCTTATCGGTCATACCGGAAGCGGAAAATCCACTCTTATACAGCATCTCAACGGGCTGATAAAACCAACCTCCGGCAAAGTGCTGGTGGACGGCAAAGACATAAACGGCAAAGAGACCAGCCTCAGACAACTTAGGTTTAAGATTGGACTGGTTTTTCAGTACCCCGAATATCAGTTGTTTGACGAAACCATTATAGACGATATTGCTTTTGGCCCAAAAAACATGGGATTTTCGGAAGAGGAAGCAAAAAAAATGGCAAGAGAAGCGATGGAGCTTGTCGGACTTGATGCATCTTTGGAAAATAAGTCTCCATTTGATATTTCCGGAGGGCAGAAAAGAAGAGTTGCCATTGCAGGAGTTCTTGCCATGAGACCGGAACTGCTTATACTTGACGAGCCCGCAGCAGGACTTGATCCAAAAGGCAGAAAAGAAATTTTATCCAAGATAAAAGCTCTTCACAGGGAAAAAGGAATGAGCATACTTTTAGTGTCTCACAGTATGGAAGACATTGCGCAGATGGCAGACAGGGTTTTGGTTATACAAAAAGGGAAAATTGTCCGGGAGGGCAACGTTAGCGAAATTTTTGGCATGGGAGAACAGCTTAAGAGCTTTGGGCTTGACGTTCCTCAGATTACCAGACTTATAAAGAAGATAAACGAGGCAGGATATAATCTGCCGGAAGATATTTATACTGTTTCAAAAGCCGAAGAGGAAATTCTTAAACTAATTGAAAGCAAAAAATAGAGGTAGAAAATGATAAAGGATATTACATTAGGTCAGTATCTGCCGGGGGAAACTCCTGTGCACAGACTTGACCCAAGAGTTAAAATTTTAATAGTATTTGCCTTTGTAATCATATTGTTTATGGTTAAAAAGCCCGTGGGATACCTTGCTTTTGCACTTTTTGTTATTGGTGCTTGCATTGTGGCGAAAATACCTATGAAAATGATGGCGAAAAGTCTTAAACCATTACTCTTTTTCATCCTTTTTACAGCGATTATAAATTTGTTTATGACAAAAGGAGAAGTTGTTTTTTCCTTTTACATATTTAAGATTACAAAAGAGGGAATAAAAATGGCGGCAGCTATGGCGCTGAGACTTATTTTTCTTGTTTCGGGGACCTCGCTGCTCACGTATACCACGTCTCCCATTGTGCTTACTGACGGGATAGAAAGCCTGCTTATGCCATTTTCAAAAATCGGTTTTCCCGCACATGAAATTGCAATGATGATGACAATAGCACTGAGGTTTATACCCACAATTATAGATGAGACAGATAAAATAATAAAAGCACAGTCTGCAAGAGGGTCGGACTTTGAAAGCGGCAATCTTTTAAGACGGGCAAAAGCGCTTGTTCCGATACTTGTTCCTCTTTTTGTCAGCGCTTTCAGACGGGCGGACGACCTTGCCACCGCAATGGAATCAAGATGCTACCGCGGCGGCAACGGCAGAACAAAGCTTACGGCGCTGAAAATTACAGGGACAGACATTGTTGCCCTTTGCATTTGCACCGCGTTTTTTGCGGCAACTTTAATATTTGGCAGGTAATATATGCGTAATATAATGCTCACTTTAAGCTATGACGGAACAAACTATCACGGCTTTCAATTCCAGAAAAACGGAATTACAATTCAGGAAACTGTGACAGATGCAATAGAAAAGGTTTGCGACGAAAGGGTAAATCTCATTGGCTGCAGCAGAACAGATGCGGGTGTTCACGCAGCTGAATATGTTTGCAATTTCCGGATAGAAAGCACCATTCCGGCAGATAAGTTTTCCTTTGCGCTGAATGCCTTTTTGCCTGACGATGTGTCCTGCACCGGCTCAAAAGAGGCGGCGGAGGACTTCCATGCAAGATATTCGGCAAAATCCAAGACATATGTTTATCGAATATATAATGCACCCCATAAAAATGCGCTTTTGTGCAGATATGCCTGGCATTATCCGGTGAAGCTTGATGTTGAAAAAATGAAACAAGCTGCAAAAGATATCGTTGGCAAACACGATTTTAAATGTTTTATGGCAAGCGGTGGGCAACAAAAAACAACGGTGAAAAATGTTTACTCGCTCGATATTTCTGAAAAAGATGAACTTATAGAAATAAGCATAAACGCCGACGGCTATTTGTATAATATGGTAAGAATTATTGCCGGGACTCTTGTATATGTCGGAACAGGCAAAATAGAAAGTGATGGGATTTTAGACATAATAAAAAGCGGTGACAGAACACTTGCCGGTATAACGGCGCCGCCGGAGGGTTTGTGCCTTAAAAAAGTTTTTTATTGACAAAAAAAGTAAAAATGAGTATAATGATAATAACTTAATAGTTTGCTATCTTCGGGGAGGGGTGAAATTCCCTGCCGGCGGTTAAAGTCCGCGAACTGCTTTTTGCAGCCGATTTGGTGAAATTCCAAAACCGACAGTAAAGTCTGGATGGGAGAAGAGGAGCGATGGCTTTGCCTTTTTTTGCTCTGTGTATCTGAAGATATGCAGAGTTTTTTATTTGGAGGAAAGTAAAATGAACACAAAAAAAATGATTACAATTGCAGTTCTTGCAGCAATAGCGGTGGTACTTGTAATGCTGGTGCATTTCCCGATTTTTCCGCCTGTGGCATTTCTGGAATATGACCCTGCAGACATTCCGCTTCTGATAGGAACACTTGCAATGGGTGTGCCGGCAGGAATAATAATGACAGTGATAGCATCGCTTGTGCAGGGGTTTACAGTGTCTGCAGCCAGCGGTATATACGGGATAATAATGCATATAATTTCAACTTCCGTGCTTTGCACCGCAATGGGAATAACGGTAAAGAAAACAAAAAAACTGCTTTTGGGAGCAGTTGTCGGTACCTTTGCAATGACAATAGTTATGTTTTTTGCAAATCTTGTTATAACACCACTGTTTATGGGGGTGTCTGTTCAGGCTGTAAAAGGGTTGATGCCCTTTATACTGCTCTTTAACTTCATAAAAGCAGCGGTAAATTCTCTTTTGTCGGTAGTGATTTATAAAATCATATCAAAGGTTATATAAAAAAGCGGGACGGAAAATTCTTCCGTCCCGTTAAAATTTTTATGCTTCAAGGTCCATCATAGTTTTTCCTTCGCCCGCTACTTTTGCAAAATCGCTGTTAAATTCTTCAATTGCAATAGAAGTAATCTGGTGGGTTATGAGCTGCTCCAAAACGTCGGGTGAAGCAGTTATTGAACCGATGCCATATTCGCAAAGGTCAAGAATTTGTTGGCTGTTTTTAAAGCTTGCTGCAAGCACTTTTGTGGGCAAATTGTGGCGGATAAGTATATCGTGAATGTTTTTTGCCACTTCAACGCCTGCAAAACCTATGTTATCAAGCCTGTTAACATACGGTGCAACAAATTTAACACCTGCTTTTGCAGCCATAAACGCCTGCATCGGAGTATAAATAGCTGTTGCAGTGGTATTTATGCCCATTGCAGAAAGATTTTTCATAGCTTTTAGCCCTTCGGCAAAAACAGGGATTTTAATATATGTGCTGTCACCAAGCTGACGAAGAATAAACAAAGATTCGTTTATGATATCTTCGGCAGTGGTAGAAATTGTCTGAACGTGAAGCTGCGCACCGGTAGGTAAAATAGCTCTTATTTTTTTTAGTTGTTCAAGAGGATTTACCCCCTCTTTTTTGAGAATGGAAGGATTTGTGGTTACGCCATCAACAGGCAAAAAGTCATATATCCTTTTAATTCCTTCGATATTGGCAGTATCTATCAGTGTAAGCACGATTGGTCATCCTTTCTGTAGTAAAGTTTTGTCTACAATAATAGTATAAAATCTTTCGTCAAAATAGTCAAGAAAAAAGAAAAATTTTATACAATATGACGAAAACATCTTTTAAGAAAGTATAAACCAGACTTTTTTTCGTCGTTTTTACCTAAGAGAATGTTGACATAAATTTATAAATAATATATAATTTAGTTTATAGAATAAATGAGGATGGTGTTCCGTATTGAAAGAAAGGATTTATTTATCATCCCCGCACATGGGCGGAAAAGAAATGGACTATATAAAGGAAGCATTTGACACAAACTGGATTGCTCCGCTGGGGAAAAATGTTGATGAATTTGAAAAAGAGATGGCGGCATATATTGGCATATCTCATGCAGCAGCACTTTCTTCCGGCACAAGCGGACTTCACCTTGCATTGAAACTGGCAGGCGTTAAACGTGGGGATATTGTTTTTTCTTCTACGCTTACTTTTTCGGCAACTGCAAACCCCATAACCTATGAGGGAGCAGTTCCGGTGTTTATAGACAGTGAATGGGAAACATATAATATGGACCCGGAAGCACTTGAACTTGCATTTGAAAAATATCCTGGTGCAAAGGCAGTTTTGGTGGTAAATTTGTATGGAACTCCTGCAAAACTTGACAAAATAAAAGAAATTTGCGACAGAAACGGTGCAGTGCTTATCGAAGATGCGGCGGAAAGTCTGGGCGCGACATATAAAGGAAAACAAACAGGAACTTTTGGCCAGCTTGGCGTAATAAGCTTTAACGGAAATAAAATAATCACCACGTCGGGCGGGGGAATGCTTCTTTCAAACGATGAAGCAAAGATAAAAAAAGCGAGGTTCTGGGCAACACAATCAAGAGAACCGGCGAGACACTATGAACATAAAGAAATAGGGTATAACTACCGGATGAGCAATGTTGTTGCCGGGATAGGCAGAGGTCAGCTTTTTGTGCTTGACGAAAGAATTTCAAAGAAAACGGAAATTTATAATACATATAAAGAAGCTTTCTGCGGCATAGAGGATATTGAAATGACGCCATATTTGCCTGAAAGCAAACCAAATTTCTGGCTTTCGACAATTCTTTTAAAACCGGAAAGCAAAGTAAAGCCCTTGGATATAATACTTGCTCTTGAAGAGCACAACATAGAATCCAGACCAATATGGAAACCGATGCATATGCAACCGGTGTTTGAAGGATGCGATTTTGTTTCGGTGACCGACGGAAAATCTGTATCCCAGCAGATATTTGACAGAGGCGTTTGTCTGCCGAGTGATACAAAGATGACAGATGAGCAGCAGAAAACGGTTATAGATATTATAAAATCATTATTCTAAGGCTAAAAAAGCAACCAAATTGTGTAAAAATTTACAAATTTGTGTTGCTTTTTTTGTTTTTTTATGCTATTATGATGCTATGTAATAAGTTGCCATTGGCACTTGTTTATATGAAACGGTAAAAAAATACTAAGGAGGACTTTTTGTGAACAAAAAAACAATTTTAAAATCAATCATTGTGCTTGTTTTGCTTGCAGTTGTTGTTTGTTGTTCGGTTATGGTTAAAACAACAGCAGAGATTGATTGTGCTACCTGTGGTGGCAGCGGCGAAAATTTCAC
>JAZSKF010000072.1:0-3200 GCA_045534715.1 Clostridia bacterium
GCCGTTGCATCCTGTTTACCGTAGGCAATGTTGTCAAACACACTGCCGCTAAACATGTAAACATCCTGCTGAACAATACCAATATTCTCGCGCAAGGATTTTAGTTTAATATCCTTAATACTTACACCATCGATAAAACTTTCGCCCTCTGTTATATCATAGAACCTTGGGAGAAGACTGCAAAGAGTTGTTTTTCCTCCTCCTGACGGCCCAACAACAGCGATATTTTCACCTTTTTTGACATCTATGTCTATGTTTGACAAAACATTTTCAAGATTGTCCGAATATTTAAAACTTATATTTTTAAATGTAATGTTTCCCTGAACATCTGAAATGTCTTTTGCATCGGGCAAATCAAAAATATCCACCGGCTCTTCCATAATCTCACAAAAACGATCGATGCCTGTTATCCCTCGTTCAAACTGTTCAGTAAACTCAACAACTCTTCTCACCGAAGCAATAAGTGTCTGAATGTATAACACAAATGCAACTAAATCTCCGGGGCTGATTTTTCCGTTTATTACAAGAAGAGCACCAACCATAATTACGGCAATATACATTATGCCGTCAAAAAGTCTTGTTCCCGAATGGAAAAGTGCCATATACTTATAGGCATTCTTCTTTTTCTCCAGAAACTTAACGTTGCTTTTTTTGAATTTTTCTATCTCAACGTCTTCATTGGCAAAGCTTTTTACAATTCTGATACCAAGAAGCGAATCCTCAACTTCTGCATTAAGCTCTCCGATTTGCTGCCTTTGTTCTTTGAATGCTCGTTTCATTTTTTTCCTGAACGCAATCCTTGAAACAAACATAAGCGGCAGCAAAAGGAAAATTACAACCGTGAGCAAAACATTTATTCTGATAAGAATTATAAACGAGCCAATTATTTTTATGGCACCGATAAAAAACTCTTCCGGGCAATGGTGTGCAAACTCTGTAATATCAAACAGATCGTTTGTTATTCTGGACATTATCTGTCCAACCTTTGCATTGTCATAATAGTTAAAGGAAAGTTTTTGTAAATGGTTAAACAAATCTTTTCTCATATCTGTTTCCATTTTTGCTCCCATAACATGCCCGGCATTTGACATATAATAATTAGCGCCCACATCAACCAGTCTTAAAAACAGGTAAACCGCACCTATTCTTACAACCGAAGAAAAAAGAAGCATTTGTCCGCCAGAAAGTGTTGTATCGGTAATATACCTGACAATCATAGGAAAAACAAGTTCACAAACAGTTGACAGACCGGCACAAAGCAAATCCAAAATAATAATTTTAAGATATGGCGTGTAATAGGTTAAAAATCTGGCAAATCTGCCATTATCACTTTTCTTCATTTTTCGCTCCCGTTTTTAATAAATTTTTCAGTTTGCGCCAAAAGCGAACTTTTTTCATTCTCAACTTCTTTTGAAATCACCAAATCAAGAAGCAGGTTTAAAATCTTTCCGACTGCCTGACCTTTCACACCCATTTGCATAATGTCGGTCCCGTTTATTTTTAAGTCTTTTATAAAAACAGGGTCCCCGCTTTTTTCAATTCTTTTTATAATTTCAAGATTTTCTCTTGGAGTATTATCTTCGCAGTAAGGATATGCTTTTGCATAGGTGTCGGAAATTTTAAGCTTCATCAGATTTTTTGCGTGCTCAAACCCAATTTCAGAAATTAGTTTTTTTAAATCTGCTTCTTCGGGCAGAATTTTTGCACTGTGATAAAGTATAAGCAGTTTTACCGATTCTATCGTTTTATTGTCTGCTTTTAGTCGTTTTAACACTGTCTCAGCCATTTCTGCACTGATGACAGCATGACCTTTAAAATGGTCCACCCCTGCCTCGTCGGTTGTTACAGCCGCCGGTTTGCCAACATCGTGCAAAAGAGCAGCAAGTCTTAAAACAACATCTTTTTCTGTTTTTTCAAACGCTTTAACAGTGTGGTCAAAAACATTTAAGTTATGATATTTCGTGCGCTGAACAAAATCAATCATGGGCAGAATTTCCGGTAGAAATACGCCTATTACCTCTTTATAATCACTGATAATTTTTGCAGCATTTTCTCCGCAAACAAGCTTTTTAAATTCTGAAAAAACTCTTTCTGCCGAAAGGTTTTTAAGAAGTCCTTTGTTTCTTTTTATTGCTTCTGCAGTTTTCTTTTCAATTTCAAAACCTAGGGTAGAGGCAAATCTTAACGCTCTTAAAATTCTTAACCCGTCTTCGCCAAACCGTCTGTCCGGCCCGCCAACACAACGAATAACCTTATTTTTTATGTCCTTTTCTCCACCAAACAAATCAATAAGCCCTGCCTCATGATTATATGCCATTGCATTGACAGTAAAATCCCTGCGGGACAAATCCTCGCTGATTAAAGAAGAAAACCGAACATTGTCCGGCCTTCTGTTGTCGGTATACTCCCCGTCAACTCTGTAGGTTGTAATCTCAAAGTTTTCTCCATTTAAAAGAACTGTAACAGTTCCGTGTTTTATTCCCGTATCAATTGTTTTAAATTCATTAAAACAATTTTTTATCTGCTGCGGCAAAGCATTTGTAGTGATATCATAATCAAAAGGCTCTTTTCCCATAAGCATATCGCGCACACAACCGCCAACAGCGAAGGCCTCATATCCGCCCTCGCTCAGTATGGTAATTATTCTGTTTACTCCATACGGCAGTTTCATAGCTTTTTCCTCATATAATCAGCCAAATTTATTTTACAATTTCAAACTGTTCGTCTTCTTTAAGGTCAACAACCGTGCAGTCATTTGCATAGGTACATTCGGGCAAGATAATCATAGCTGTGAGACTGTCATTGTTTGCCGGAAGCGGTGCAAGATGCCAGATTGCTGAATTCATCTTTACAAGAGTGTTTTTAGGTACAATGAATGCTTTTACATAATCCGGAACAGGTGTGCCTGCAGATGCTGGTGCACAGTGAAGTATCATATCATCATCAAGGGGAAAAATCATCTCCCAAGTTGTTGTATGATATTCCTGCTGAGTAATAACCATTTTTCCCGGTCTTTTCACAACAATGGGCGAAAATCCTATTCTGTGGTTACTGTCCCCAACAACTCTGTCAGGAAAAAATTTATGTATTTCTCCGCACAAAGCATATCCCGATGGCTCTGTCATTGTATAGAATTGTCCGAACGGAGCAAACTCTTCGTTAGTAATTTTAACTGCTTTAATTGTTTTCATAATAACACC
>JAZSKF010000088.1:0-5917 GCA_045534715.1 Clostridia bacterium
TTGTAAGGGAGAAAGACTATGTGAAAACAGTAACAGCAAAGTATCATCCTGAAAAACTAAACCTAAGGTGCAGTGATGCGATCCACTATACAATTTTGTCATACTATCTGAACGAGGCCGGCTACATATATGTTTCTTCGGGGTCCAGAAATATAAATCATAGTACAAATGTTCAGGAGTATAAAATTAGTTCCTTCGGTTTCAGAAAAGCTTATTGTGTACTGAACATTGCATATAATCCAAAAATTTCATGGATTATAAAGATAGCATTTCCTTTTCGAAGAGTATTAAAGCTGTTTAATCATATTGGAATAGTTCATCAGCTTAATTCTATTTTAAAAATGGAAGCAATAAGACGAAATAAGGTGGTTTGATTATGAAATTATTATTTTGTAAAAATAAATCACAAAGCATACAAATTGAAAATAACAACGGCATAAAAATATTTGTTCCGTCTGTTTTTGGCAAATTGTATATAAGTAATGAGATAAAACAATTTAAGAAGACATTAGTACGAATATATTTTACAATTATGACTTTTGGAAAAGCGAAAATTTTTTATGTTACATCTGATTCTGATACAAAGGTTATACATACAAGTTATGTGTTTTCAAGGTGTTTTAAATTTCCTTTTCTCGGTAAGAAAGATTTTATAATTGGACCATGTTTTACTCACCCGGATTTTCGAGGAAAGGGTATTTATCCAATGGTTTTAGATTATATTGTGAATTTGCTTGGGGAAAAAGATACAAAGTTTTATATGGTTGTTGACAGTGAAAACACACCCTCTATAAAGGGTATTGAAAAGGCCGGTTTTGAAAGATGCGGCGAAATATTTAAAACAAAAATTCTTAAGAGATATTACATTAAAAAACTAACTGATAGGGTGATGAAATGTCTGATTATCTTGTTTCAATTATAATGCCGTCCTACAATACGGCAAAATATATTAAAGACTCAATAAATTCAGTTATTGAACAGACCTATAAAAACTGGGAACTCATCATAGTCGACGACTGTTCAAGCGACAACACTGATGAGGTGGTTAAACAGTTTAATGATGACAGAATAAAGTATTTTAAAAATGAAACAAATAGTGGCGCTGCAGTTTCACGTAACCGTGCCTTAAAAGAAGCTAAGGGGAAATGGATTGCATTCCTTGACAGTGACGATTTGTGGCATAAGGAAAAACTTGAAAAACAAATAAACTTTATGGAGAAAAACGGATATATTTTTACATATACAGATTACCGGATTCAGCTAAACGATGTGTGGGAACCATATATAATTACGGCACCGAATATGGTAAATTTGCGGAAATTATATAACTACTGTTATTTTTCTACTATTACAGCAATGTATGACAGGGAAACTGTGGGACTTATTCAGATTGCGGATATAAGAAAAAATAACGACTATGCAATGTGGTTTGAGATTATGAAAAAAGCCGGGAAAGCTTACAGGCTGCCAGAATGTCTGGCTTATTACATCAAACACGAAAACTCAATTTCAAGCGGAAGTAAATTGAAACTTATTAAATATCATTATCTTTTATACAGGCAAGTGCTTGGAAAAACAAAGTTTGTTTCGGTATTGATAACGGTTAACAATCTGATATTCGGAGTACATAAAAAAATATTTTACAGAAAAAGAATTAAAGGAGAGTGATCATCTTGTCACTTTATCAGAAAATTTTGAAAAGAGAAGAAAAACTTGCACTTATAGGACTTGGCTATGTCGGCATGCCTATTGCAGTTGCTTTTGCTGCAAAAGGAGTAAATGTTATAGGATTTGACCTTAACAGCAGCAAGATAGAGCTTTATAAATCAGGGATAGACCCAACAAATGAGGTTGGAAATGATGTAATAAAAAATACAACGATTGAATTTACATCAGATGAAAACAGACTTAAAGATGCAAAGTTTCATATTGTTGCCGTACCGACTCCGGTAAACACTGACCATACTCCTGATTTGACTCCGGTTATTGGGGCAAGTGAAATTGTGGGAAGAAATCTTACAAAAGGGTCAATTGTTGTTTATGAATCAACGGTTTACCCGGGCGTAACCGAGGATGTTTGTATTCCTATTCTTGAAAAAGAATCGGGTCTTAAATGTGGAATTGATTTTAAAGTGGGATACTCTCCCGAAAGAATTAACCCGGGTGATAGAGTGCATCGACTTGAAAATATTAAAAAAATAGTTTCCGGTATGGACGCACAAAGTCTTGAAGAAATTAAAAATGTATACGATTTGGTTATTGAAGTTGGCACCTATCCGGTATCAAATATAAAAACAGCAGAAGCGATAAAAGTAGTTGAAAATAGCCAGAGAGACATCAACATTGCTTTTATGAATGAACTTGCTATGGTGTTTGACAAAATGGGTATAGATACCAACGAAGTTGTTGATGGAATGAACACAAAGTGGAATGCTCTTGGTTTCCGACCGGGACTTGTAGGCGGACACTGCATTGGCGTTGACCCCTATTATTTTACATACCAGGCAGAAAAACTCGGTTATCACAGCCAGATAATTCTAAATGGACGAATTGTCAATGACGGCATGGGTAGGTTCGTTGCAGAAGCAGCAATAAAACAGATGATTGCTGCCGGCAAGGCGCCCAAGACCTCAAAGGTTGTTATATTGGGGCTTACTTTTAAAGAAAACTGTCCCGATACTCGTAACAGCAAAGTTGACGATATTATTAAGCATCTGAACGCCTATGGTATTGAACCTGTTGTAGTTGATCCGTGGGCAAGTGAACGCGATGCTATGCATGAGTATGGTGTTTCGCTGACCAAAATTGAAGACGTTAAAGATGCCGACTGCGTGGTTATTGCTGTTGCTCACGATGAATTTAAGGCGATGACGCTTGAGGATGTCAAGAAACTGTTTAAAGAGTGCCCTGATGGCGAAAAGGTCCTGCTCGACGTTAAAGGATTGTATAAGGTGGGCGAACTTGAGTCCTCCGGTATGCGGTATTGGCGGTTATAAGAATAAAGGGGTAGTTTGATATGAGGGCATTACACATAAATTGCAATTATATTGGGACAACACTACATCAGCTAATGATTGAAAAACTTGATCAATTAGGGATTGAAAATCAAGTTTTTGTTCCAACATATGATAAGACAAAAATGGCTATTATACCCAATAACAATGTTTACATATCGGAATGCTTCAAAAAATGGAGTCGGCTGGTTTTTAATTATAAACAGCACAAAATACGGAAAGCTGTTGAAGAACACTATGATATTGGCAGCTTCGATTTGATTCATGCGTATACTCTTTTTACGGATGGCAACACTGCCAATATTCTCTCCAAAAAATATAATAAGCCATACGTTGTTGCGGTCAGGAACACGGATGTCAATAGTTTTTTTAAATGGATGCCGCATCTTCGAAAAAGAGGCATCCGACTTATGCGTGAAGCTGCTGCAGTCTTCTTTTTGTCAGCTTCTTATAAAAATTTTGTTTTCAAGAAGTATGTGCCTGAAGAATACAGAAATGAGATCGATGCCAAAACACACATTATCCCAAATGGAATTGACGATTTTTGGCATTGTAATCCACCGGAAGGCGATAAAACAGTAACTGATGAAATCAAGTTGATTTATGCAGGAAGAATTGATAAAAATAAAAATATTCCTACCATACAAAAAGCGATGAGGATATTACGGGAGCAGGGATATTCTGCAAAACTTACGGTTGTTGGTAAAGTTGTCGATAAAAATGAATTTGCAATAATACAAAAAGATGCATATACCAAATATATTCCTGCATTGCAGAAGCAGGAACTTATCGATGTGTATAGAACTCACACTATGTTTGTAATGCCCTCTTTCACTGAATCTTTTGGTTTAGTATATGCAGAAGCTATGAGCCAGGGATTGCCCGTAATATATACAAGAGGCGAGGGGTTTGACGGACAGTTTGCGGATGGAACGGTAGGGTATGCTGTCTCGCCTGACAACCCGGCTGAAATTGCAGATAAGATTGAGAAAATTGTTGGAGGATATAATACTTTTCCGAAAATTTGCAGAGAAAAGGCAGGAAAATTCAATTGGGCCGATATAGCTAATGAGTATGAAAGAATATACGAGGAGATAGTAAATGGAGTCTGAACTTAAGGTGCAATATTTTTCCGGTGCAATGGAAGATCATATTTTTGACATTGTATTTGACGGGACAAAAAGTATGCCTTCGCAGGCAGGGCAGAAATATAATAATTTAATGATTGAAGGATTTATTTCAAATGGCTGTTCTACAGAAGCTGTCTGTGTTCCTCAGATATCAGGGAAAACATATAAAAAGAAATGGTTCAATGGGAAAAAATATAATTCGGAACACTATACCTATCTGTCCTGCATCAATATACCTGTTGTCCGCAACGTTGGCATTTTTTTGAGTGCCTTTTTCAAGGGCTTGTTTGGAAAAAACAGAAAAAACACTGTAGTTTTCTGTGATGTTTTGCTCATGACAATGTCTGTTGGAGCTCTTCTTGGTGCGAGGTTGTCGGGAAAACATATTATCGGAGTTGTGACTGATGTTCCAACTAAGAGAGCGCTTCAGGCAAAGGGAGGACTGAAAAAAATTATCAGTAACCTCCATTTTGGTCTTTTAAGATGTTTTGACGGATATGTATTTCTGACAAAAAATATGAATGAGCTGATCAACACAAAAAATCGCCCGTATATTGTGTCGGAAGGGCATGTTGATCATAAACTTCTTTCAGGCAAGGAAAAGGTGACAGAGAAATACGACAAAAATGTTTGTATGTATGCCGGTTCGTTAAAGAGAATATATGGAATCGAGAATCTTGTACAGGGATTTATTTCGGCCAATATTCCGGATAGTGAATTGCATATATACGGAGCAGGTGACTATCAAGACAGATTGAAAGAACTTTGTCTGGTACATTCAAATATTAAATATTTTGGCGTAAAGCCAAACCATGTCATCGTTGAAGAAGAACGAAAAGTGAGTTTGCTGATTAATCCGAGACCAACGAACGAGGAATATACAAAGTATTCATTTGCTTCTAAAAATATGGAGTATATGGCAAGCGGCACACCGCTGCTGACAACGTTACTTCCCGGAATGCCGGAAGAATACTGTCCGTATGTTTATTTACTGCAAGAGGAAAATGCAGATGGGGTAAAGAGCGCCTTGACGGACATTTTTAATCAGAGCTTGGAAGAACGAGAATTACTTGGAAATAAGGCAAAAGAATTTGTTTTAAAAGAGAAAAACAACGTAGTACAGGTTAAGCAAATCCTCTCGTTGGCAGAAGGATTTAAAAGATTAAAGATATGACAAACTTAAATAAACAAAGAAATAAAAAGATGATACTCGCAGCCATGTTTCTGGCTCTGGGAATGGCACTTCCTTTTCTTACCTCCCAGGTCAAAGAAATAGGCGATTCGCTGCTTCCGATGCATCTTGCGGTTATGCTGTGCGGGATTATTTGCGGCAGCAGATACGGGCTTGTTGTGGGACTGCTTTTACCGGTTTTAAGAGGTTTTTGTTTTGGAATGCCAAGACTTTACCCTAATGCTATGTGGATGTCACCCGAACTTGCTGTTTATGGGTTTTCAGTTGGATTTTTTTATTCGGTTTTACCGAAAAACAGAAAAACCTCCGTTTATATTTCACTTCTGGGAGCTATGCTGTGCGGCAGGATAATATGGGGGATTTTAAAGGTGGTTATTCTCGGCGTTTCGGAAAAACAGTTTACAATAGCTATGTTTGTTGCAGAGGGGTTTGTTGATGCAATCCCCGGCATTATACTGCAACTTTTGTTAATACCGCTCATTGTTTCGCTTGTGAAAAAGGAGAATGCAAATGGACAAAATTAAGATATCTTTTCCTTATGGGAAAGGAAAAATGGAATATGAGTTTAATAAAAAAGAACT
>JAZSKF010000094.1:0-3638 GCA_045534715.1 Clostridia bacterium
TTCGCCACCACCACATAAGGAAGTTTTGGTTTTGAAGCCATATTTTCAGTTTATACTGTGTCAAAAAATCCCGAAATGCGTCACAGCATTACGGGATTTTTGTTCCTTGTCTAATTCTGAAAATATGAAATTCAAAACTGCGTCGCATCCTAAAATCAAGATTTTTGAATGAAGTCCAAGGCAAAAATGCTTGGTAATCCTAACGGATACCAAGCATTTTTAACGTAGAAATTCGTCAAAAAGATGTTTTTTAGGACTAAACTTCCTTATGTGGCGGTGGCGTTGATTGACTCTTTTTTTATTCAGTAAATTCTGTTATATATTCCCATAAAATTTTGTCGCCGTCCTGGACCTTTAAAGAGCTGCAGGATTCAAACACGCTTTCACCGTTTACGGTGTAAATCCAGCCGCTCATGGGACCATAGTCGCCGGTGGCGATATCGCCGATAGATGTGATATAGGCGGCAGTTTTTCCGCCCGAGAAAACCACTTTAAGATCATTTTCTTTTGCTGCCGAAAGAAGAGCGTCCAGAACTGTCGAATCCTCTGATATTTTAGTCGTTGCTGAAAGGATTTCTCCCTCGGGGGAAGTTATGGTAATTTCAACAGTTCCTGCTGGAGATTCAGCATTTTCGGAAACGCCGCAGGAAACAAAAAGAAACAAACACAGAAAAAGTGAAACAAATTTTTTCATAGGTAAAAGTTCTTTCTTATTTATTATATTTTTCTAATTTTTCAGCCAGAAGCCGAAGAGCTTTTCCACGGTGGCTGACACTGTTTTTCTGATCGGCAGAAATTTCTGCCATAGTTTTATTAAATTCGGGCAGGAAAAACACAGGGTCATATCCAAACCCGTTTTCCCCTGCGGGGGCATATGTAATCTCGCCGCTGCATTTGCCTACTGCATCAAATTTTCTTCCGTCGGGGAAGACAATGGCAACAGCCGAAACAAAGTGAGCTGTGCGGATAGTAATGTCTTTCATATTACGCAAAAGTTTTTGGTAGCGGTCGCTATCACTGCCTTCGGCATAGCGAGCGGAATAAACGCCCGGAGCGCCGCCCAAAGCGTCAACCGAGAGACCCGAATCGTCAGCAATGGCAGGTAGTAAGCTTGCTTTCATAAAGGCTTCTGCTTTGATATAAGCATTTTCAAGAAAGGTTTCGCCCGTTTCTTCAGGGTCAATATCTATTCCGAGAAGTTTGGGAGAAACAGGTTCAAAACCCAGCGGCACAAGAATCTGGGAAAATTCCCGTATTTTATTTTTGTTGCCGGTTGCAGTAATAATTTTCATAGTTTACTCCGCTGAAATTACGTAATAATATACCGGTTGGCCACCAAACTGCAGAGAAACGTCGCAGTCGGGGAATTTCTTTTCAAGCATTGCAGAAATTTCACCGGCGTCGCTCTCATTTACTTCTTCGCCGTAATAAATGGTGATAATAGAAGTGGAGTCGTCGCAAATATCTGTTGCAAGAGCAGATACGACTTCTTTCATCTCTGTGCCTGTAGCAACAATGCTCTTATCTGAAAGAGCTATAAGGTTGCCCTCTTTTATTTCCAGACCGTTTGAAGAAGTGTCGCGGACAGCGTAAGTTACACTGCCGGTTGACACCGATTTTGCCATTTCTGTCATAGTGGCAGCATTTTCGTCTGCCGACAAATCGGGAACAAAAGCAATTGCTGCGGAAATACCCTGAGGAACAGTTGTTGTCGGAATTACTCTCACGTCACAGTCAACAAGGTCTGCGGCAGCGTCTGCTGCAAGTATAATGTTTTTATTGTTGGGAAGCACATAAACCACGTCGGCGTTTTCAGCTAAAATTCCGTCTGCAATATCGCCGGCGCTGGGGTTCATTGTCTGGCCACCCTCTATTATGCGGGTAACGCCAAGCTCACCGAAAATTTCAGAGAACCCGCTGCCACTTGAAACGGCAATTATTGAGTAGGGAACTCTTTCTTTGGGTTGCTCGGGCTGCATCTCGGCTTTTAAGTTTTCGCTGTGCTGATAGCGCATATTATCAATTTTGATGTTGATAAGACTGCCGATTTTAAGTGCTGCCTGCAGAACGGTGCCCGGATTGTCTGTGTGAATATGAACTTTGACAACGTCAAAATCTTCTATCACAAGCATGCAATCGCCGATGGGAGAAATTGTGTTTCTGAATTCGTCCACAGAAGCAGACATATTTGTTTTTTCAATGATAAATTCGGTACAGTAACCGAAAGTGATTTCTTCTTCTTTAAGGCTTGCTTCGGGAGAGGAAGCAGAGGAGGTTTCTGAAGATTCAGAAGCTTCAACAATGTTTCCTGTCGAAAGGTAGGCATAAAAACCTTCAAGAATACAATACCAACCCATGCCGCCCGCGTCAACAACGCCTGCTTCTTTAAGCTTGGGTAAAAGGTTAGGAGTATTGTCAAGAGCTTCTTTTGCACCTTTTAATGCAGCTTCTGTAACAAGAAGGATGTCATCTGTTTCCTGTGCGGCCAAAAGAGCAGCGTCTGCTCCGCCGCGGGCAACAGTGAGAATTGTTCCTTCTGTAGGTTTCATAACCGCTTTGTATGCGGTGTCAGAAGCTTTTTTAAGAGCGTCTGCCCAGCTTTTTGCAGTAACCTCGCCTGCTGCAGAAAGTTCAGCGGAAAGACCTCTGAAAAGCTGAGACAAAATAACACCCGAGTTGCCTCTTGCCGATTTTAATGTGGCAGAAGCAATTTTTGCACTGATGGCAATCGCATCGCCTTCAATGCCGGAAAGAATAACATTTTTTGCACCTGTCATTGTGAGGTGCATATTTTTTCCCGTGTCGCCGTCCGGCACAGGAAAAACGTTTAATCTGTCTAAAATGTCCTTGTTGTTTCCAAGCTGATTAGCGGCGGAAACAATCATATCTGAAAAGACTTTACCGGTTATCACCATATGATATTACCCTCCAAATTAATCAACTATCTTAACTGTTTCAACATGGACATTGAATTTGCCCACGTCAACTCCTGTAAAATGTTCAAGCTGGTATTTAACACTGCTCCTGATGCTTTCGCTGACAGTGTTCATATTTATTCCGTAGGTTGTGGCAATATGAAGGTCGATGAAAAGTTTTCCGCCCTCAGATTTAACCTTAACACCTTTGGAAAGACTTGATATATTGTTGGGGTTCAGAACTTTTCCACCGCCCGCTGCAGTAAGTCCAACCACACCGTAGCAACCTGTTGCAACATTTGCAATGATTTTCACAAGTACTGAATTTGAAATGCGAATATTACCTCTGTCAGTATTTATATTTACAGCCATAATAACTCTCCTTTCATTGCTGAAAAGCCAATAAAAAATTTTTTTCACAGCCATATTTATACAATTCTATTATAATTAAAAACTGCACTTTTGTCAATATAAATATATTATGTCTCTCATTTTAAAAAAATATATTTGTATACTCTAAAACAAAAAAAGAAGTTCCGGCACAAAGGACGGGGTTAATAAGGAAGTATGTTCCGCAAGATTAGAAAAAATCTTGCGGAATTTCCTTTTTATCGGGGATAAACTCTTTTTGCGGAATAAATTCACCGATGAAATTAAAAATAATCTGTATCTTTTGTACTCTGTGTCCGCTTGATTTATCGGGAGCGTAAACAATAATTTTCT
>JAZSKF010000226.1:0-4893 GCA_045534715.1 Clostridia bacterium
CGAAAATCTTTTTGTGTCAACGCCGTTTACGCTCACAATAATGTTTTTGTCTTTTATCTTATAATTTTCCATAAGATAAGATTTTATGTCTTCGCTGACTGCAAGAGTTTTGTCGCCCCAACGGGTAAAAAGTTTAAACAAAAAAGCGGTTGAATAGGTGCCATGAGCAGAAGTCACAAACTTAAATTTAATGGTTTTTCTGACAAGGTGACACACAAAAGCAGGAATTCTTGCGTGGGCATGAACAATGTCCGGACGCAGCTGTTTAATAACTTTTTTGATGATTTTATAAGAAGTCAAAATGGAGGAAAAATCTTTTCTGTCAAGCGGGGCGGCAAAAAATTTTATGCCTGCCTCCCGTACAGTCTGAGAATATGCACCGTCCTCCGCAATTATTATCACCTGATGACCGGCAAGTGCAAGCTGTTTTGAAAGCTCAATGACGTGGGTTTCCGCACCACCGATGTCCAGGCTCATAAGAGTCATAAGAATTTTCATAAAATTCTCCTCACGCAGTTTAGTTTTATTTTATTATACCATAAGTAAAAAGGCTTGCCTTGCAAGGCGCCTGCATTTATTATACCATAAAAAGCAATAAATTCAAGCATAAAAAAATAATCAGTCACACCGCACCTATCATAGTGCGACGTGACTGATTTGTCAGCTGCTTTTATTCACGCCGTCTGCAACAGCCTCTAATGATGGCTATAACAATGAACATAACGGCTAAAAGAACGGCAGCGGTAATGATAATCGGTAATGCTGCAGTGAGAGCTGCAGAAAAAACTATTCCAAGTATCAATCCCACTGTAAAGAGTATTAACACGGCCAGAAAAGCAAGAGCAACAGTATATAATCTGCAGCAAAAACTTTCACATCTGCCGGAATTTAAAAATTCGGAACTATTTGTCTGATACATATTTTCACCTCCTTTGTATGTAGCAAAAGTGATTGCCAGTACATAATATGAACAAAATAAAAAAAGTGTTAATTTACCTTGTAAAATACAAGGTAATATGGTATAATAAACCTGAAAATAAAATTAGAACACTCATCATTTTTCTGAGTGTTCTAATTTCTTGATACATAAGGAGAAAAAATAAAATGAATCGGGGATTTTTAAAGGGGATAACAGATGGTCTTCCCATCTGTTTGGGATATTTATCGGTTGCATTTGCGTTTGGCATTTTTGCAACCGAAAGCGGTCTTTCGTGGGTGGAAGCCCTGCTTGTTTCAGCAACAAATGTAACATCTGCGGGTCAGCTTGCCGGCGTACCCATTATTGCATGCGGAGGGAGTTTGCTTGAACTTGCAGTTTCTCAGATTGTCATAAACTTGAGATATTCACTGCTGTCGGTATCCTTGTCGCAAAAAGTGGATAAAAGCGTGCACCTTTTTGACAGGTTTATAATTTCTTTTGTGAACACAGACGAAATTTTCGCCGTAGTGTCCGGGAAAAAAGGAAGCGTCTCGAAAAAATATCTGTATGGTCTTATTTTAACTCCATATTTTGGCTGGAGTTTTGGAACGCTTTTTGGAGCAATTGCCGGCAACATACTTCCGGCGACGGTGGTTTCGGCGCTGGGAATCGCAATATATAGTATGTTTGTGGCAATAGTGGTGGCAGATATGAAAGAAAGCAGTGCAGTTACATTTTGTGTTGCCGCAGCCGTAACACTTGGCTGTCTTATAAGAAGTGTGCCGGTGTTTGACTCTCTGCCGGAAGGGTTTGTAATTATAGTTTGTGCAGTTGTTGCAAGCGCTTTTTTTGCGCTTATAAGACCGATTGAGATGGAGGGCGAGACAGATGAATAATGTAAATTTCTGGATTTACCTCGTTGTTATGGCAGGTGTGACCTACCTGATAAGAATGGTTCCCTTTGTACTAATAAAAAAGAAAATCAAAAACAGATTTATTTTGTCTTTTTTGCATTACATACCCTACACCGTGCTTGCAACCATGACAATTCCCGCAATATTTTATTCTACGTCGGACATCTTTTCGGCAACGGCCGGTTTTGCTGCGGCAGTCATGCTTTCCTTTAAAGGAAAAAGCCTTTTAAAAGTTGCTGCCATTTCCTGTGGAGTGGTTTTTGTTGTAGAAACTCTGATGGGATTTTTTGCATAGCACCAAAAGGACAAGTTTTTTTAGAAAAAAACTTGTCCTTTTGTGGCGTGTGTGGTATAATTGACACATACAGAATTTTATTTTATAAAATTCTCAAGAGTTGACACTCTTTTGTGCTCTTTCGAGAACTGTGTCAATTGACGGCGTTGCAAAAATGCCCTTGCAAGCAAGCATTTTTGCTTCCTGGTAAAATGATTTTGCGGCATCTAAATCGTTCACTGATTTTATAACAGACACACAAAAATATTGCGCGAAAGGAGGTAGCCCACAAATGATGGAAAACCAATTTGATATAATGAGAAAAGTGAGCGAGTTTTCGGGAAAGGACGAAAGAAAACTTGCATATACAAAAACTTATGGTTGCGCACAGAATGAAGCAGACATGGAAATTCTCCGCGGTATGCTTATGAATATGGGATATGATTTCACCGACCTTCCCGAGCAGGCGGATATTATTGTAATCAACACCTGTGCAGTCCGTGAGGGTGCGGAAGACCGTATATACGGGAACGTGGGCGCCTTTAAAAAGCTTAAAGAAAAGCGGCCCGAGCTTATAATTGTTGTGTGCGGATGTATGACTCAGCAAAAACAGGTGGCGGACAAATTTAAAAAGTCCTATCCCTATGTAGATATAGTTTTCGGCACACACGGGATTGACGCTTTCCCTGAGATGCTTTTAAAAAGACTTGAAAAGGGGAAAAGAATTTTTGAAATAAAAGAAGAGTCGAAAATTGTTGAGGGACTGCCCATAAAACGAAAAGAGGGAAAAAGTGCAAACGTCAGCATAATGTACGGTTGCAACAACTTTTGCAGTTATTGTATTGTTCCCTATACAAGAGGAAGAGAGAGATCGAGAGCTTCTGAATATATTTTAGAAGAAATAAGAGGTCTTGCAAAAAATGGAGTTTGCGAAATTATGCTTTTGGGCCAAAACGTGAATTCCTACGGAAAAGACCTTGAAGAAAATATAGATTTTGCAGACCTTCTGCGCAAGGTGAACGACATTCCGGGCATACGAAGAATAAGATTTATGACATCTCATCCCAAAGATTTGTCGGACAAGTTGATTTGTGCCATGGCAGAATGTGAAAACGTATGCAGGCATCTGCATCTGCCTGTTCAGGCGGGCAACAACAGAGTGCTTGCCGCTATGAACAGAAAATATACAAAAGAAGACTATCTTGAGCTTGTTGAAAAACTTAAAAAAGCAATTCCGGAAATTGCACTCACCACTGATATTATAGTTGGGTTCCCCAACGAAACAACCGAAGAATTTGAGGACACTCTGGATATAATAAAAAAGGTGAGATACGACGGGATTTACAGTTTTATCTACTCAAAGAGAAGCGGAACACCCGCTGCGAAAATAAAAGATACCATTTCCAAAGAGGAAAAAAGCAGAAATCTGACAAGGCTTTTAGAAATTCAGAAAGAAATACAATTTGAAAAAAACATGGAATATTTGGGAAAAGTTGTGGAAGTTTTAGTTGATGGGGAAAGCAAGTCGGATGAAAAGCTTTTAAGCGGCAGAACCTCCACCGGCAAGATTGTCCATTTTGAAGGGGACAAAAATCTTGAAGGAAAATTTGTTAAAGTGAAAATAAATAATGTCCGGTCCTTTTATCTGACCGGTGAAATTGTAAAGGAGTAATAAAAATGGACGTACTTGACATGGCTACAAAACTTGGAGAAGCACTTTCTGAAAGTGATGAATTTAAAAGATACAGACTGGCAGAAGAAAAATATCATGCAGACGAGGAAGCTGCCAGACTTACAGCCGAATATGGCAAAAAAAGCGAGGAACTTGCAAAAGAGCTTTCCCGCGAGGACATAAAACCGTCTGAAATGATTAAAATACGTCAGCAGATGACAGCTGAATATAACAAACTTTTTAACAACGAAGTTATAAAAGAATTTCTGCAGTCCAAACAGATGGCAGAATCCTTGCTTTCCCAGGTGAACAACATTATTCAGTATTATGTGACGGGAGAGGAAGAACAGACAGGCGGTTGCTCGGGCAACTGCTCTTCCTGCGGAGGATGCCACTGATAAATTAGGGCACAGAACGACAAATTAAGAGGAGTGTTTCAATTGCCATATACACCCATGATGCTCCAGTATTTCAGTATTAAAGAAAATTACAAGGATTGTATTCTTTTTTACAGACTGGGCGACTTTTATGAAATGTTTTTTGAAGATGCAAAAACTGCCTCTGCGGAGCTTTCTCTCACTCTTACCGGCAGAAACTGCGGTATGGAGGAAAGAGCACCTATGTGCGGCGTGCCTTTCCACAGCAGTGAGGGGTATATTGCAGAGCTTGTATCAAAAGGATACAAGGTGGCAATATGCGAGCAGATGGAAGATGCTTCCGCCACCAAAGAAATGGTAAGACGCGAGGTTGTGCGCGTTGTTACCCCTGCAACCATTATGAGCGACTCGGCGGTTGAACAGAGCAAAAACAATTTTCTTGTGTCTGTCTACAAAGAAAAAGGAAATGTGGGACTTGCATTTTTGGATTTTTCCACAGGCGAATTTTATGCAACATCGCTTGACGGAGAAATTTATCATAACTTAAGCGGCGAACTTGCACGGCTTACACCTTCCGAAGCAATAGTATGCCCCGAAGCTGCAGAGGATGAAAACATCATAGCGCTGCTTGAGGGCTATGGTTGCTATATAACAAAAGACACCTATGGCTATTTTGAAACAAGCTATAAAGATACAGAAACTCATTTTGCAGGAAAATGTGAGATAAAAGAAGATTC